>OMTP01000175.1 GCA_900313955.1 uncultured Lachnospiraceae bacterium
TGAGCCGAGGAGGACATGTTTTTCTCGAAGCAAAAGTGCCCTCCTGAACAGTTACCTCAAATTAAGCTATTCTTCATGATGCCCCTGAGGAAACTTCCTCAGTTGCAGAGACATCGGATGTTGCCTCTGAACTGCTCGAAGACGTGTCTGAAGATGTGCCGGCAGAAGATGTTTCCGCGCTCTCCTCTGCCGTCCGGTTGAGGAACTTGCTCTCCCTCATGCCGGCCTCATCCATAGGGTAAGCAGCAACATAGGCGGCGACAGCGCCGCGGGCCTTCTCCCACTCGTGCTCATTTTCATAGACCACGATCTGATTGAAGAGAAGCCCCTGCCGGGCCTCCGAGTCCTCATAGTTGAGGCCCTTCTCAATATTCTGAAGAGCGGACGCATAATTGCCCTCGGCGATGTCACAGAGAGCCATGCCATTGTAGGCGCTGGCGGCCGTCTCCTCATTTCCCGTATAAGAATCGTAGACGGCGCGGGCGTCCGAGACATCATTCGTGGCCAGATAGACCTGGCCTAGAAGAAGCATGGACTTCTTATCCGAAGAATCCGCATTGATGGCCTTGATCAGGATCTCCCTGGCGTCATCATAATTCTTGAGATAATACTCGATGAGACCCTTGTGGTAGCTGGCCGAACTCGACGTGTCCTCGATGGAGAGCGCCTCCTCCAGGTACTTGGAGCCGTCCGCGCTCTTGTCAAGGGCTGCATAGCACTGGTAGACATTGACATAGAGCTCGAAGTCCGTGCTGCCCGAGACGGCCTCGTCAAGATCCTTCTCCGCCTTCCTGATGTTTCCGTCATTTAAATAGATCTTGCCACGCAGGTAGAGAACCTCCCGGTCATGGCTCTTGCTCAGAAGATCATTGTAGATCTTGAGCGCCTTTTCCTTCTGACCATTGTTCTCGCGGCAGTAGGCGAGGTAAAGCCTGACGTCCCTGGTGAACTTCGTTCCCTTGCCCTCCGCATTCAGAAGGCTCTTCTCAAAGGCAATACAGGCGTCCGGGTAGAGCTGCTGCGCCATGAGGGCGATCCCCTGTCCCCGATACGCCTCTGCGAGATAATAATTGTTGACGATGGTCTCCTCAAACTTCTTCTGCGCCTGGACAGACTTGCCCTCCGTCAGATAAGCGCAGCCCTCCTTGTAGGCCGTTCTCGCGTCCGTCCTTGCGCATCCTGCAAGACTCATCGCCATGAAAATGCATGAAACTGTAAGGATGAATTTTTTCTTCACGTTACCACCTTTTTGAAAATGGTCCGCTCACTCTCAGCTACCTCTTATACAGCCAGACCTTCGCCCTTGATGACCTCGATGACCTGGTCGACGTACTTCTCGCACAGATCATTGGTCTTGGCCTCGACCATAACGCGGATCTTGGGCTCGGTGCCGCTCGCGCGAAGAAGGATTCTTCCGTCTCCTGCGAGTGCCTTCGTGACTTCCTCTGCGGCGGCAAGAACCCTCGGGTTCTTCTGGGCCTCCTCCTTGTCCTTCACAATCACATTTTTGAGGACCTGGGGATAGACCTTCATTTCGCCCGCCAGCATAGAGAGAGGCATTTTCTTATCCAGCATGGCCTGCATGATCATGAGAGAGGTAAGGATGCCGTCGCCCGTGGTCGCATACTTGCTGAAAATGATGTGGCCAGACTGCTCGCCCCCGATGGTGTAGCCATTTTCCATCATATTCTCGGCGACGTACTTGTCGCCGACATTGGTCTGCTCGTAGCTCATGCCGTTGGCCTCGAGGGACTTGTAGAGTCCCAGGTTGGACATGACTGTCGTGACAACCGTGTCGTCCTTCAGCTGGCCGATCTCCTTTAAGTACTTTCCGCACAGAAACATGATGTGGTCGCCCGTGACCTCATGGCCGTTCTCGTCGACAGCCAGGCAGCGGTCGGCGTCTCCGTCGTAGGCGAAGCCGCAGTCGAGACCATTGTCGACGACGAAATTCTCAATGGCCTCCAGATGCGTGGAGCCGCATCCCCGGTTGATATTGGTGCCGTCCGGCGTATTGTTGATAACCATGACCTTGGCGCCCAGCGCCTCAAAGACGCTCTTGGCGATCGAGGACGAAGAGCCGTTGGCGCAGTCGAGGCCGACGCGCTTGCCCTTGAAGCTCCTGGTCGGAATGGTCATGAGGTAGCCGATGTAGCGGTTGCGCCCCGCAGCGAAATCGATGGTGCGGCCGATGTTCTCGCGGGTCGCGTAGGGGATCTCCCCGCTCACGCCATCCATATAACTCTCGATCTTCTCTTCGATCTCCGGCTCGATCTTCTGGCCATTGGCACGCATAATCTTGATGCCGTTGTCATAGAAGGGATTGTGGCTCGCGGAAATCATGACGCCGCAGTCGAAGCCCTCCGTGCGGACCACATAGGAGACCGACGGGGTCGTCGTCACATGAAGGAGGTAGGCATTTGCCCCGGAGGACGTGAGCCCCGCCGACAGGGCATCCTCCAGCATATAGCTGGACCTTCTCGTGTCCTTGCCGATCGCAATATGCGCCTTGCCATCCTCATGCATTTTCCCGAAATACCAGCCCAGATAGCGGCCGATCATAAAAGCGTGCTCCGCGCGGAGCGCCACATTGGCTTCCCCGCGGAAACCATCCGTACCAAAGTATTTACCCATAATGATTCATACTCTCCTTTATGCTTTTTTAACCAAAGAGCGGACAGGGATAGACGCCCTCGTCGACTAGCTTCTGCAGCGATGCGCGGACGGACTTTCTGTCCTCCTGATAGGTGACGCCAAACCAGACATCGTTGGAGACCTCCACATGAACGCGCGTCCTGTCTTTCTTGATGAGATCGTCGACAATGGTCGGGAGCAGGTACTCTGCAGTCTTCTCCTTGCCCTCCGGCAGGCTGCCGAGGAAATCCTTAAAGCCGCCCTCGAGAAGATCGAGGAAGCTTGTGTGCATGCCCCACATATTCATGGAGACAAGATTGCTCTTATTTAAGGGCAGGAGGCCGTCATCCGTCATGACGGCGGCGCCGCCCTCCGTGCGGATGATATTCTTGGTCTCATTGATGCCGACCAGATTGCCCTCCTGATTGATGCGCAGGATGCCGCGGGTCACGCCGCCGTTATCGGACAGGGTGTTCCCCAGAACGAAAGCCGCCATAGAGATCTTCTGGATCCCTGTCTGGGCTGCGTCGTCCTCCTCGCTCATCAGAATGTCGTGGAGCTTGCGGAAGCCCTCCGGTCCATAGTAGTCATCCGCATTGATGACGGCAAAAGGCTCATGAATGGCGTCTTTGGCGGCAAGCAGAGCCTGGCCGGTTCCCCAGGGCTTGGTGCGCCCCTCCGGGACAGAAAAGCCCTCCGGCAGGTCGTCAAGCTCCTGGTAGGCATACTCGACCTCCACGACTTGGGAGATTCTGTCGCCGATGATCTCGCGGAAATCCTTGTCGAGATCGTGGCGGATAATAAAGACCACCTTATTAAAGCCTGCCTTGATGGCGTCGTAAATGGAGTAGTCCATCATAATCTCGCCGCCCGGGCCCATAGAGTCCATCTGCTTGATGCCTCCGCCATAGCGGCTTCCGATACCTGCGGCCATAATGACTAATGCTGTCTTTTTCATACACTATTCCTTTCTTCCTCTTTCAACTGGCGCTCCCGCATGTCGAGTGTAAGGGCATCAATCAGCTCATCCAGATCCCCGTCAATGATGCTGTCAATCTTGTGCAGCGTGAGGTGGATTCTGTGATCCGTAACTCTTCCCTGGGAGAAATTGTAGGTGCGGATCTTCTCGGACCGGTCGCCGCTTCCGACCTGCATCCTTCGAAGGTCCGCTCTTTCCTCGTGCAATTCGTCCTTCTTTTTCTGATAAAGCATGGCCCGGAGAACCTTCATGGCCTTGGACCGGTTTTTGAGCTGGGACTTCTCGTCCTGACAGGAGATGACAATTCCCGTCGGGATGTGAACCAGCCGCACAGCCGAGTCCGTCGTGTTGACGCACTGGCCGCCATTTCCCGAGGCGCGGAAGACATCGAAGCGGATGTCCCTTGGGTCGATGGTCACATCGGCCTCCTCCGCCTCCGGCAGAACCGCCACAGTCGCGGTCGAGGTCTGAATGCGGCCTCCGCTCTCCGTGACGGGAATTCTCTGCACCCGGTGGATGCCCCCCTCGAACTGCAGGCGCGAGTAGGCGTCCTTGCCGGAGACCTGGAAGACACACTCCCTGAAGCCTCCCAGTCCGCTCTCATTAAAGGAGAGCATCTCGTATCTCCAGCCTCTCCGGTCCGCATAGCGGGTGTACATGCGATAGAGATCCGCCGCAAAGAGGGCAGCCTCGTCGCCCCCGGTTCCTGCCCGGATCTCCACGATGACATCCCTGCCCTCATCGGGGTCACGGGGAAGAAGGAGCAGCTGAAGCTGATGCGCAAGAGCTTCCTCTTTTTCCGCATCCGACTCGAACTCCTCCTTGAGCATGGCCCTCATCTCCTCATCCTTTTCGTCCTCGAGGAGAAGAAGACTGTCATTTTTATCCTGTATGACTTTTTTATACTTTTCATAAGCCTCGGCGATCGGCGCAAGGGACGCCTGCTCTTTGAGGAGAGCGGTCATTGTCTGACTGTCCCCCGCAATCGATGGATCCGTGAGCTGGGCGACAATCTCCTTTAAGCGAACACTCAGGCTTTCCAGTTTTTCAAACATAATTCATATTCTAGCTACGGCCACGCGGTCGCGGCCGGACAGATCTTTTTTGACCTCACAGCTGCTGTAGCCTGCCCCCCGGCAGATGGAAATGACATCCTCCGCCTGGTCCGCCCCGATCTCCATGAGAAGAAAAGCATCTTCCTTCAGATGTCCCCGGGCGTCCCGCGCGATCCTCCGGTAAAAAGCAAGACCGTCCTCTCCCCCGTCAAGGGCAAGATGCGGCTCATGATCTCTCACCTCGGGATCCAGCGTCTCAATCACATCGGGTCTTATGTAGGGCGGGTTCGCAGTTATTATATCATACTCTCCGCTAACTGTCTGAAAGAGATCACTTAGAAGAAACAGGACCTCTACATGCATTTTTTCGGCATTTTTACGGGCGACATGAAGGGCGCTCCGGGAAATGTCCGCTCCCGTGCATCGGACGCCTTCCCTATGCTCCATCATAATGGAAATGGGCACGCAGCCGCTGCCCGTGCACATATCCAGCACATCTGCCTCCCCTTTTGTCTGTCCAAGAAGAGTCAGGGCCGTCTCGACCAGTGTCTCCGTGTCATAGCGGGGAATGAGCACGTCCGGCGTCACGTAAAAGGTATGCCCGAAAAAAGGCGCCTCCCCCGTGATGTACTGAAGTGGAATTCTCTCCGCCCGCCTCTTGATCAGTTCCTCATAGACATGAAGAAAAAAAGGATCTGCCTGGTCATTTCGCCTGAGCGAGTACTCCGTAAAAGACCATTTTAAGACAAAGAGAGCCAAAGTACGCGCATCATAGGCCGCCTCAGGAACAGATGCACTTTCAAGCGTACGGGTTCCCTTTGCCACTGCCTCGCGGATGGTCATGAGAGGTTCTTCTCCTCCCAGTCCTTCCAGTCGAAGACGGCCTCGACAGCCGTGATGGCGACCTCGCACATGGCGTCGTCCGGCTCATTGGTCACAAGCTTCTGCAGGGCCAGGCCCGGCTTCACCAGAGTGTTGATGACCGGTCCCTCGTGGCTGCCCGCATAGCGCAGAAGCTCGTAGGAGAACCCCGCGATGACCGGGATGAGAATGAGGCGGATGACCAGCCGCATGGCGTGGGACTGAATGTTAAAGATGCCGAGGATCAGAAAGACGATGACCGACATGATGATGACGATGAGGAGAAAGCTGGTCCCGCACCGCCTGTGCTGGCGCGAGCTCTTCTTCACGTTCTCGACCGTGAGAGGCAGGCCGTGCTCGATGCAGTTGATGCACTTGTGCTCCGCACCGTGGTAGGAAAATACCCTCTGGATGTCTTTCATGCGCGAAATGAGGAACATATAGGCCATGAAAATGACGATTCGCAAGATGGCCTCCATGAGGTTGACCCAGATGTCATTCACCCCGGCCTTTCCCATGAGGCCCGCCAGCCAGTAGGGAAGCAGCATGAAGAGCACGACGGAAAATGCAAGCGACAGGACGACTGTGACGGTCATCATGAGGTTCCACTGTCTGTCCTCTTTTTTCTTTTCTTCTTCTGTCAAAGGCTTTGCATCGGCCTCCTCCGAGGCGACATCGGCCGACCACATGAGGGTCGTGATGCCGACCACCATAGAATCGATAAAGGACAGGGCTCCCCGGATCACAGGAAGTTTTGTCCACTTGCCCCCGCCGAAGATGCTCTTGTAATCCCGGACTTCGGTGTGGATTGTTCCGTCCTCCGCCCGCGCGGCCATGGAATACTTGTCCCTATTCCTCATCATGATGCCCTCGATGAGGGCCTGACCGCCAATCCCGCAGTTTTTCTGCATAAAACCTCCCATGATCAAAAAAGGGACGGTGCAGCATCTGCCCGTCCCCTCTTTCTTCTTGTACTTATTTAGCAGCCTGGAATCCGTATCTCTTGTTGAACGCCTCAACACGGCCGCGGGCCTTTGTGGCCTTCTGCTGACCGGTATAGAACGGATGGCACTTGGAGCAAACTTCGACGTGGATCTCTTTCTTTGTAGATCCTACTGTGAATGTATTGCCGCAGTTGCATGTGACTGTTGCTTCATAGTACTTCGGATGAATACCCTGCTTCATTTCTTTCACCTCTAAATCTTATTCCGAATATTTATGTGCACTCACGCTGCACAAACAGCATTAGATATCTTAGCACATCCTGTAGATATATGCAATATTGTTTTGCTGAAATTTATGTTACTGTTCACGGGTCGTTACAGTTCACGGGTCAGCCAGAACTGTCTCGAAAAAGCACTTCCTTCGCGGCCACCCCTCAAAGGTCCACTCCGGAAGTGCTTTTTCGAGGCAGCAACTGGCTGACGAGTGAACAGTAAC
>OMTP01000104.1 GCA_900313955.1 uncultured Lachnospiraceae bacterium
AAGCGGGCGCGCAAATTCGAATGCGCCCTGATGGAAGGTCTTTTTGCTCCGCGCCGAAGTGACCCACCCGCGAACAGTAACGGCAGTTCCGGCAGGTCGGTGAACTAACGTGCATTTATTCGTCCGACGAATCTGCCTCGTCCGATGCACCTTCATCCTCCGGCTCAGGATCCCCGGCAGTTGGAGCAGGAGCAGGCTCGGGAGCCGGAGCCGGGCTGTCCAGAGGAGCAGCCTTCTCGGCGAGCTTGATCTCGTGCCAGCGCACATAGAAGAGAATGAAGACGGCGATGCCGGTGCCTCCGTCGTAGAGGAGGAAGACGGCAGATGTGCGAAGAAAGTTCTCCCCGAAGAGGGTCGAGTTCAGCATGAGAATAAGAGCCATGACAAGAGAGATGCCGGCGAAGACAAGGACCAGCCACCACTTGGGAAAGTCGATGTGATGGAGATCGATGGCGTTCTGCATCTTGATGATCGCTCCCGCAACAAGAAGAATGCCGAAGATAAAGGAGCTGTAGACGATGACATCCCCATGGCGAAGCATGCAGACTGCACCCACGGAACACAGGGCAACGCCCAGATAGAGGTCGCTTGCAATGAGCTCCGAGTTCCTCTGGCGAAGGAAGAAATAGATCATGCGGTAGACACCGATTCCCAGAGTCATCGCCCCGAGGATATAGCCAAAGAGCGCCCTCACCTGTCCCTCAAAGAGGAAGATCACAATGCCCAGAGCCAGGTAAATGGCCGCCACCACAATTGTAACATTGCGAACCTTCTTTAAGATTTCTTCATCTTGCATAATCCATTTCTCCCGCCTTGAAAAATCATTTAAAACACGTCTTTCCACTCGTCGATGTTAGAAGAGTCGAACTTATAGGGATAACCGACGATGACTTCTGTTCCGTCATCTGCCGCCTGAGTTACCGTAAAAGCCCCCATGTCTCCCGCATCAAAACTGTCACCGACGTCCCCTGTCATGGTGCCGTCATGAAGGGCAATGGAAGCATACGCTGTCAGCTTTCCCAGATCTACCGGATTCCACAGATAAAAAGACGAGCAGCACTTGCCGCTTCCCACATAATCCGCCATCTCCGACGGAAGACCGAAACCGGTGAGCTTCACTTTGGATCCCGTATCTGTGATGGCCGCCGCTGCTGCTTTCATCCCCTGCGTCGTCGGTGCACAGATCACCTCAAGGTCCGGATAACTGAGAAGGAGGGACTTGGTCTGATCATAGGCGCGCTGATACTGGTCGTCTCCATAGGCAATCTCGACCAGCTTGAGACCCTGGTATTTCTTGTCCTTCATCGTCTCTTTCATCTGGCCAATCCACTCATTCTGATTTGCAGCTGTCGATGAAGAAGACAGAACCGCCCACTCTCCAGACGCCTCCGTGAGATCCAGAACCGCGTCCATGAGAGTTTCCGCAATCTCCCTTGTTCCTGTCTGGTTGACAAAGAGCTCCCGGCTGTCCGGATTGGCGGCCGTGTCAAAAGACAGAACATCCACGCCTGCATCCATGGCTGCCTTCAGGGCGTCCCCCTGCGCATCCGGACTTACCGGCGCAATCGCGATACAGGACGCCTTCTCCCGGGTCAGCTCAGCGATCTTTGTATTCTGGAACTGAGAGGCAGTTGCGGCCTTCTTGGGCTTCTCTATGGTGTAAGTCTTGCCCTCTTTGTCCATAACCTCCTTAAATCCCTCCGCTAAAGACTTCGTGTAGCTGTCATCCGAGGAAGAAAGGATCATGCCGTAGACGCCTTCGGCCTCAACGTCTGCCTCCGCATTTTTCTTTTTCGTCGCATGCCTGGTGCCGCAGCCGGCAAGAAGCCCCGCGCTGAGAGCAAGAATGAGAAAAACTGCCGCTTTAAGATGCATTTTCATCATACGCCTTCTCTGCATGCATTTCCCTCCGTATTCTGGTCAAAATGAACATCGACCTGTGGGAAAGGAATCTCTATGTTCTCGGCATCAAAAGCTTTCTTGATGTTTTCCGTGAGACGCCACTGGGTCGCAAAATAATCTTCTGTCTTCGTGTAGAACTGGACGACCAGGTTCACGGAGCTGTCCGCCAGGGCATCCACATAGACGGCGCAGGGGCGGTCCGGCAGACGGCACGTCTCCTCCTCCGCCAGCCTGCTTAAAACTGCTTTGGCGCGGTCGATATCGGCCTTGTAGGAGATGCCGACAACCGAGCGGACCCGGCGCGTTCCGGCCTTTGTCAGATTAATTACCGTGTTATTGGTCAGGACCTGATTGGGGATTGTGATGAGCTGATCGTCATACGTGCGCAGAGTCGTGTAGAACATGTCGATCTTCTCAACTGTCCCCTCCGTTTTTCCGCTCGCCTCGATAATATAGTCGCCGATGGCGAAGGGTTTGACAAAAGTGATGAGGACGCCCCCCGCAAAGTTGGCCATGCCTCCCTGCAGGGCGAGACCGATACCGACAGAGACAGAACCAAAGACAGCCACCAGAGTTGCCGACTTCATACCGAGCTGCAGAAGGATCGTCACAACGAGAAGAATTTTGAGAATGACGCGGGTCGTATTGGCGAGAAATTCGACACGGGTTCTGTCAATCCCCCGCTTCTCCAGTCTCGTCTTCATCCATCGCGTCACCTTGTTGATCATCTTGCTCACAATGAAGTAGGCAAGAATGGCCACCCCGACCTGCAGGAGAAATTTGACAATCCGGGGAATGAGGTCCCCGGAAAAATAGTTCTTAATGTCTTCCGCCGTCAGAGCAGTCGCAAGAAATAATGGATTCAACTTCTCTTATTCGTCCTTTTTGTATTCGTAGTGAAGAAG
This sequence comes from uncultured Lachnospiraceae bacterium, assembly GCA_900313955.1. Lineage (GTDB taxonomy): Bacteria > Bacillota > Clostridia > Lachnospirales > Lachnospiraceae > Chordicoccus. The sequence continues at coordinate 2,808 of OMTP01000104.1, forward strand.
CACGGCACTTCTCCTTGCAATCCCGAATGATATGCTGTAAGGTCTCTCATCCCACTCCGCATTCTCAGCACTGACGCTTAAGGAGCCTGCCACGCCGTCGCCGCCGTAGCGGACATCCTCCGTGTTGAGGATCTGGCGGTATGTCCCCTTATAGGGTACACCTACCCTGTAATCGTCAAAAGACGTGTCCGAGAAGTTGCAGACTGCGATGAGCAGCTGATCCTTTTTCTCTCCAATTCTCATGTAGGACAAAATGGAGTGCTCCGAGTCCATGGTGTTGATCCACTCAAACCCCGCCTCTTCAAAGTCATGAATGAAGAGAGCCGGTTCATTGCTGTAGAGATGAACCAGATCGCGGAAAAATGCCGTCTGCCAGTCCTCTCCCGTCGCAATCAGCTTCTTGCCCGGATGGGTCATGAGATAGACGTACGCTGCTCTGGTGAGAGCCACCTTTCCCTTCTCATCGCCGTCGATCTTGTCAAGAAAGAGCTTCTTGTCAAATGGTCCGATGCCTCTTGAGTAGCTCAGGATGAAGCGGTCAAAGTAATGGTTGAGCATGCCGTTTAAGAGCTCGTTGTGGCGGGTGCGCTTTCCCTCCGCCGATTCTCCGAAATAGCTCAGCATGTCCTGCGTGAAGTGAAGATTCCACTTGTAGTCGAAACCGAGGCCGTCCTCCTCAATGGGAGATGTCACCTCCGGCCAGTCGACATCCTCCTCAATCATGAGGACGCAGTCCGGATACTCCCTCTTGTAGAGCGAACTGAGCGTCTTCAGGAAATCTATGCCCTCCAGGTTCTCGTTGGAGCCGTACATATTGGCCACCCAGTTGTTTCCGCGCGCATAATCCAGCCGCAGCATAGGGGAGCAGCCGTCGAGGCGAAGGCCGTCGATATGATACTCGCGCGTCCAGAAAGAGGCGCTCGACAGAAGGAAACTCCTCACCTCCGGTCTCCCATAGTTGTAAATGCAGGAGCCCCACAGGGGGTGAATTCCCTGGCGCGGGTCAAGATGCTCATAGAGGCATGTCCCGTCAAATCCAGCCAGAAAATGTCTGTCCGCCGTGAACTGGGCCGGCGTCCAGTCCATGAAAACGCCGATTCCCGCGGCATGGAAGCTATCGACAAAGTACTTAAAGTCGTCCGGATCGCCGTAGCGGCAGGTCGGGGCAAAATAACCGCCCGTCTGGTAACCGTTTGAAGAATCTTCCGGGTACTCCATGATCGGCATAAGCTCGATCTCGCTGTAGCCCATATCCTCCACATAGGTAGAAATGACATCCGCCAGGGTCCTGTAATTTGTCTTTCCCGTCTTCTTTGCCCATGCAGCAAGCGAGCACTCGTAGATGCACATCGGCAGATGCGTCGTGTCCGTCCTCCTGCTTCTTGTCTCCAGATAAGAGCGGTCATGCCAGCGGAAGGAGGACTCTGTGTAAATGCTCACCCAGCTGCCGTCTTCTTTTTTCTTATAGGCTCTTGCGTAGGGATCCGTGCGAACTGAGACATCCCCACCCTTGTAGAGAAGCTCATAATTGTACTCTGTTCCCTCCTCGATGCCCGGAAGGAAGAGCTCAAAAAGTCCGCTCTCCTCGTGGAACTGCATGGGATAGACGCGGCCGTCCCACTTATTAAAAGGACCTACCACGCTTGCCCGAAGGGCATTGGGCGCCCACAGGACAAAGGACACTCCCTCTACGCCGTCCACCTCTTTTTTCGAAGCACCCATCATGCGGTAGACCCGGCTGCCGATCCCCGCCTCAAAGCGGCTGATCATCTCGGTGTCGAGCGTGTTCTCATAGGCATAGGGATCCCCGATGACTTCTTCATCCGCCACAAACATATGGGGCATGGGATGTCTGTGAGGAAGGATAATGGCGAACCACCCTTCCTCCGACTCCAGCGCCATCGGGTATTCCTTCCCGCTCCTGGTCTCCCTGAGGAGAACTTCCTTCCTCCCGGGAAGAAAGCACTGGTAGAGAATCCCCTCCTTCACCTTTTTCGGTGCAAGAAGAGGCCGGATATCGCGGACTTCCGAATAGACGACATTTTCAATCTGCGGCCAGTCCATATAATCATATGCTTTATCATTCATAGTTCTTGCCCTCTTACGTGCTGTTCTCCCCTCCGGGAAAAAGCTCTCTCGTTTTTTTTCTCCGCTGCACTCCCGACCAGACGATCCGGAGAGCTGCACAAAAGTACTTTCGGAGTGAACCCTTGAGGGGCGCTGAACGTCCAGTGGACGTTTAGCGCCGACCAAAGCGGAGCGCAGAGGCCGCGGAGAAAGTGCTTTCGGACAGCTCTCCGCGCCGCCCCTCTTACGGGTTCTGCCTACTCCTTATTTTACAATACGAACCTTCAAAACGCCATCAATTGCAGACAACTTTTCTACAATTGTGTCGTCGACTTTTGAATCGACATCGACAAGCGTATAGGCGTAATCCTTGCGGCCAGCGTTGGAAATATTGGCTACATTGATGTTTGCCTCACCGAGGACAGAAGTGATTCTGCCCAGCATGTTGGGGATGTTCTTGTGGTTGATAGCGATGCGGCCGGCAGATGTGCAGATGCCCATGTCGAGAGCCGGATAGTTGACAGAGTTCTTAATATTGCCCTGCTCCAGATAGTCGCGGATCTGTTCGACAGCCATGACGGCACAGTTGTCCTCCGACTCCTTGGTGGAGGCACCCAGATGCGGTGTGATGAGTGTGTTCGGTGCCTTGGCGACATCCGGCGTGACGAAGTCAGTGACATACTTTCTGACCTTGTCGCTCTCAAGAGCCGTGATGAGGGCTTTCTCATCGACCAGACCGTCGCGGGCAAAGTTGAGGAGGACAACGCCGTCCTTCATCTCCTGGAAGGCCTCTTCATTCACCATGCCGCGTGTTCCGTCATTGAGGGGAACATGGATCGTGATGTAGTCGGCGTTTGCATAGATCTCCTTGGGATCCTTGGCGTACTTGATGCTGCTGGACAGATTCCAGGCTGCCTTGATGGACAGATAAGGATCGTAGCCGATGACATTCATGCCAAGGCTCACAGCCGTGTTGGCGACCATGACGCCGATGGCACCAAGCCCGATGATGCCGAGTGTCTTGCCCTTGATCTCATTTCCGGCGTACTGCTTCTTCTGCTTCTCGACCTTCTTCTTGAGGTCGGCATCAGGCTGCTGGCTCTCCAGCCACTCAATTCCGCCGACAATATCGCGAGATGCAAGCAGCATGCCGGCGATCACCATCTCCTTGACGCCGTTGGCGTTGGCGCCCGGCGTGTTGAAGACAACGATGCCCTTGTCTGCGCAGACATCGAGCGGAATGTTGTTGACGCCGGCACCGGCCCTGGCAATCGCCACAAGCTCCGGTGAAAACTCCATCTCCTTCATATTGGCGCTGCGGACCAGAATCGCCTCAGAAGGCTCACTCTCATGAACCTCCTTGTAGTCCTCAGTAAATTTGGCAAGCCCCACGGGGGAAATATTGTTCAGGCAGCGATATGTATACATTTTCCTATTCTCTCCTCATTTTCAATGTTTGAAATGTCCGGTGCCTGTCACCAGACATTTGCAGCAATTCTGATAACGATTAGGCTTCGACGGCGAGAAGTTATTTTCCATCCCTTCCATCCGCCGGTCCTGTGAATCGTCGCTCAATTCTAAGCTGTCCGGTGACAGGCACCAGATCAGTTGGTCAGGTCTGTCTGGTCAAAGGCATTTTCAATCGGTTTGCCGGCGGGAGCCATGGGGAAGACCATGTCGTCCTTGCCGATGCGGCAGTCAATGACGACGGGGCGGTCACATGCCAGAGCCTGCTTCAGGACGTCTTCGACTTCTTCCTTCTTTGTGACGCGGTAGGCGACGGCGCCCATGCCCTCGGCGATCTTGACAAAGTCACAGCCGTCGTCGAGGACGGTCTGAGAGTAGCGCTTCCCGTAGAAGAGGTTCTGCCACTGACGGACCATGCCCAGGACTTCGTTATTCATGACGATCTCAATGACCTTGAGGTTGTTGCGAACCGCAGAAATGACTTCGATCAGGTTCATGCGGAAGCAGCCGTCGCCGCCGATGTTGACGACGGTCTTGTCAGGTCTTGCCGCCCTGGCGCCCATGGCGGCGCCGAGACCGTAGCCCATAGTGCCAAGGCCTCCTGATGTCAGGAAGGTGCGCGGCTCCGTGTACTTGTAGTACTGGGCAGCCCACATCTGGTGCTGGCCGACATCCGTGCAGATAATGGCATCCCCATTCGTCACCTCATAGAGCTTCTGGATGACATAGGGTCCTGTCAGCTCGGCGGACGGGTAGATGAGTGGGTGAAGGTTCTTGTAGGCTTCGATTTTTGCCAGCCACTCGCCGTGATCTGTCTCATGGAGTCTCGGCAGCAGCTTCTGCAGGGATACTTTGAGGTCACCGATGACGGTCGCGTCGACGATGACATTCTTGTTGATCTCGGCGGGATCGATGTCGAACTGGAGAATCTTCGCCTGTTTTGCGAAGGCAGGCGTCTCTCCTGTGTCGCGGTCAGAGAAGCGGGATCCGACGGTGATCAGAAGATCGCAGTTGTGGACGGCGTTGTTAGCCGTCTTTGTGCCGTGCATGCCCAGCATGCCCATGTATAAATCGTCTGTTCCGGGAAATGCTCCCTTGCCCATGAGGGTGTCGCAGACGGGGATATCCATCTTGTGAGCAAGCTCACGGACCTCCTCCGAGGCATTGGCGATGTTGGCGCCGCCGCCGACGAAGAGGACAGGCTTCTTTGCGTTTTGAATGAGCTCCGCCGCGCGGTCCAGATCCTCCTCGCGGATGGTCTCCGTCCTCAGCGGAATGGGCTCCGGATCCACAGACGTGTACTCGCACTCTGCTGCCGTGACATCCTTGGTGATGTCGACGAGGACAGGACCCGGGCGGCCGCTCTTCGCAATCTTAAAAGCGCGGCGGATGGTCGGCGCCAGCTCCTTGATGTCCTTGACGATGACGGAGTACTTTGTGATGGGCATGGTGATGCCCATGATGTCCACCTCCTGGAAGCTGTCCTTGCCGAGCAGGGACTTGCCGACGTTGCAGGTGAAGGCGACAACGGGGACAGAATCCAGCATGGCCGTCGCAATGCCTGTGACTAAATTGGTCGCACCCGGCCCGGATGTCGCCATGACGACGCCGACCTTGCCCGAAGCGCGGGCATAGCCGTCCGCCGCGTGTGCGGCTCCCTGCTCATGAGATGTCAGAATATGGTGAATCTCATCGCTGTGCTTGTAGAGGGCATCATAAATATTGAGGATGGCACCGCCCGGATAGCCGAAGACCGTGTCGACGCCCTGCTCCCTGAGGCAGGCGATGACAATTTCTGCACCTGTCATTTTCATAAGTCATGAACTCCTTTTATTTTGCTCGTACATTCAGGAGGAAAATGCATCCTGCTCCGCGATTTGTCTCTCCCGGGACACTCTTCATCCGATGAAAATGCATTTTCCGCAAAATGACATCTTACTTCCTGTCGGCGCCCGGAACCTGAAGAACAGCTCCGCGGCTGCCGGAGGTGACCATGGCCGCGTATCTTGCAAGATAGCCGGTCGTGATCTTGGGCTCTCTCGGCTGCCATGCCGCCTTTCTCTTTGCCAGTTCCTCGTCACTTATGTCGACATTGAGGGACTTCTCCGGGATATTGATCTTGATGATGTCTCCCTCTTCTATGAGAGCGATGGGGCCGCCGACAGCTGCCTCCGGAGAGACGTGTCCGATGGCTGCGCCGCGGGAGGCTCCGCTGAAGCGGCCGTCTGTAATGAGGGCGACGGAGGAGCCAAGGCCCATGCCGATGATAGCAGAGGTCGGGTTCAGCATCTCGCGCATGCCCGGTCCGCCCTTGGGGCCTTCATAGCGGATGACAACGACATCTCCCTCGTGAATCCTGCCGCCGAGGATGGCTGCAATGGCGTCGTCCTCGGAGTCGAAGACGCGGGCCGGCCCCTCATGGACAAGCATCTCCGGCGCGACAGCGCTCTGCTTGACAACGCCGCCCTCAGGAGCGATATTACCGGAGAGGAAGGCCAGGCCGCCGGAATGCATATAGGGATTCTCGAGCGGGCGAATGACTTCCGGATTCTTATTTGCAGCATTCTCGATGTTTTCGCCGACAGTCTTGCCCGTGACAGTCATGCAGTCGAGGTGAAGGAGGTTCTTCTTGGTCAGCTCCTTCATGACGGCGTAGACGCCGCCCGCCTCATTTAACTGCTCCATGTAGGTCGGGCCGGCCGGCGCCAGATGGCAGAGGTTGGGTGTCCTCTCAGAGAATTCGTTGATGATCTCCATGTTGAGGTCGATGCCGACTTCATGGGCAATGGCCGGGAGATGGAGCATGGTATTGGTGGAGCAGCCGAGAGCCATATCGACCGTCAGGGCATTCTCAATAGACTTTCTTGTGATGATGTCTCTGGGGCGGATATTCTGGCGGTACATCTCCATGACCTGGTTGCCGGCGTGCTTGGCGAGACGGATTCTCGCGGAGTAGACGGCCGGAATGGTGCCGTTGCCGCGGAGACCCATGCCGATGGCCTCGGTCAGACAGTTCATAGAATTAGCCGTGTACATGCCGGAGCAGGAGCCGCAGGTCGGACAGCCGAACTCCTCGAACTCCTCGAGTCCCTCCTCAGAGAGAGTTCCGGCCTGTCTCTGGCCGACTGCCTCAAAGATGCTGGACAGGGAAGTTCTGTGTCCCTGGACGTGGCCCGCCAGCATGGGGCCGCCGCTCACGAAGACGGTCGGGATGTTGAGGCGAGCTGCCGCCATGAGAAGACCCGGGACGTTCTTGTCGCAGTTGGGGATGCAGACCATGGCATCAAACTGGTGCGCCTGGATCATGGACTCTGTGGAGTCGGCGATGAGGTCGCGGGTCACAAGGGAATACTTCATGCCTGTGTGGCCCATGGCGATACCGTCGCAGACAGCGATGGCCGGAATGACGACGGGATAGCCGCCTGCCTCGGCGACGCCGAGTTTCACGGCCTCGGCGATCTTGTCGAGGTTCATGTGGCCCGGGACGATCTCATTCCAGGAGCTGACAACAGCAACCAGAGGTTTCTTCATCTCTTCTTTCGTGACTCCGAGTGCATTCCACAGGGAGCGGTGCGGGGCCTGCTGCAGGCCCTCCTTGACTCTCTCACTTCTCATTTTTCTTTTCTCTCCTTATTCCATTCTCTCGATGATGAGGTCTCCCATCTCTTTGGTGCCGACCTGCTTCATACCTTCCGCCATGATGTCGATGGTGCGGTAGCCGTCGGCCAGAACCTTCCTGACCGCATTTTCAATTGCATCTGCCTCCCTGTCCATGTCGAGGGAGTAGCGGAGCAGCATGGCCGCGGACAAAATCGTCGCGATCGGATTGGCGATTCCCCTGCCGGCGATATCCGGGGCGGAGCCGCCGCTCGGCTCGTAGAGACCGAACCTTGTCTCGTTGAGGGATGCGGAGGACAGCATGCCGATGGAGCCGGAGATCATGCTGGCCTCGTCGGACAGGATGTCTCCAAACATGTTCTCGGTCAGCATGACGTCGAACTGGGCAGGATCCTTCACAAGCTGCATAGCCGAGTTATCGACCAGCATGGTCTCGAAGGTGACATCCGGGTAATCCTTCGCGACCTCGATCACAACCGCTCGCCACAGGCGCGAGGAATCAAGAACATTGGCCTTGTCAACAAGGGTCACTTTTTTCCTTCTCTTCTCTGCGATCTCGAAGGCCTTGATGGCGACGCGGCGAATCTCATTTTCATTATAGGAAAGAGTATCGATGGCGGTCTTCACGCCGTCCTTCTCAAATGTCTTTCTCTCACCGAAGTAGAGGCCGCCGGTCAGCTCGCGGACCATCATGAGATCAAAGCCTCTGTCTGCAATTTCCTCTTTAAGAGGGCAGGCGCTCTTGAGCTCAGGATAGAGATAAGCCGGGCGCAGATTGGCGAAGAGATTCAGGGACTTTCTCAGCTTTAAAAGTCCTGCCTCGGGACGCTTATCCGGCGGAAGTCTGTACCAGGAGGATGTCCTGGCGTCTCCGCCGATGGAGCCCATGAGGACGGCATCGGAAGCCTTGCATGTCGCGATGGCCTCGTCCGTCAGAGGCAGGCCTGTGGCGTCAATGGAAGCACCTCCCATGAGCACTTCCTTGTAGGAAAATGTATTGCCGCTCATTTCAGCGGCTTTGTCGAGAACCCTTTTGGCTTCAGCGACAATCTCCGGCCCGATCCCGTCTCCGGGAATGAGGGAAATGTTGTAATTCATGATCAGTTATCTCCTTGCATCTTGTTTCAAACACTTGTTTAATAATAACGCGAAATCCGACGGTTTTCAACAACTCTAAGTGTCGAAAGCCCTCGGATTTCGTGTTTTTATTGTGATACCCGCAAAGGGGATCTTATTTGGTCTCTTTTTTGTCTTCGACCGCTGCCTTTTTGTCCACCTTGGTTGTTGTCTTCTCCTCGGTTGCATAAGCAGCATTTGCCTTCTCAACTTCTGCGATTGCGCTCTTTCTCATCGGAATACGGCAGTTTTTGTTGTTGCCGAACTCGACGATGACATCGTCATCTGTGATATCAAGGATGACACCGTAGAAACCGCTTGTCGTGACGACGCTGTCGCCGACCTCCATATCATTGAGCATGGCAGTCATTCTCTTCTGCTCTTTTCTCTGCGGACGGATCATCAGGAAATACATGATGGCAAACATGACGACGATCCACAGAAGCATAGCGCCTGTGCCTGCAGCTCCGCTTGAACTGGACAGAACTAAAAAGTTCATAATTTTTCCTCCTTAAAATATGTCACTTTTCCTATCATACACATTTTGCAGAAAGTATGCAAGCCCCCAGTTTACGCTTTACAGTTCACGGGTGGGTCACGTTTCAGTTCACGGGTCAGCCAGGGCGCCATGTGGAAAGCACTTCCTCCGCGGACATCCCCGTGAGGATCCACTCCGGAAGTGCTTGCAGGGCCTTCCCCGGGCAGACCTGTGAACCCCAGCGCAGAAGACCCGGGGTATAAAAATAGCCCGGCAGGACATACGCACTCCTAAAATGCTTATTCCGGCCGGGTATCTTTTCTCATTGGAATACTTTTAAGATAGGAAATTTGGACGATTCTTTATCTATAAGAATCTGAAGAAGTGTGTCTATGGCTGTGATCCGCCACAGGAAATGCATGTACTTGTCCACAACACCTCGCTTTCATGATCAAGTGTGAGATTTTGACAGCATCCGCCGGTACGGACGGAGGATGGTGAGCAAGGACTCCGCCTTGAAAAAGGAGATCTTCTTTCTGGTTCGCATTATAGGCTGCATCGAAAACTTTGCAAGTGAAATTGGCAAAGAGTGATGTTTTGTACAATCCTATCGTAAAATATTACCATTTCCGACCATTTTACTACGATTAATTCAAAACCTTACCGAAATGCAAGGATTTATTTCTCTTGCTTTTCTTCTGCATTTGCACTATGATGTTTGCAGGTTAAGTTTTTATTTAATTCAAGGAGGATTTTGATTATGGCATACGTAATTTCTGACGAGTGTGTATCCTGTGGAACATGTGCTGGTGAGTGCCCGGTCGGCGCTATCTCCGAGGGCGATTCCCATTACGAGATCAATGCTGACGAGTGCGTAGAGTGCGGAACATGCGCAGCTGCATGTCCGACAGGCGCTATCTCCCAGGGATAATGTGAAGAAAAAAGAAGGGCTCTTTAGCCCTTCTTTTTTTTGTGCACAAATAAAAACCAAGTGAGGCGCATGCCCCACTTGTCCGATTAAAACGTAGCGAGTCGCTGCAGGGCGTTGCCTGCAATAACGGCCTTCTTGTGTTCCATGAGATAGGCCTCGGATGCACCGGGACAGGTGCCGCCGACAGCGTACTCGGAGAGAATATTACAGACCTTGTTGAACTCCTCCGGCGTGTGGGAGGACTGGTGAACGACGAGAAGGTACTCTCCCGTCTCGGGCTTTCTGTAGAGGGAGTTGGCTCCCTGATAGAAGCTCTCGAGGGCCTTGGCGCAGCGAATGACTTCATCGATCGACTCGAAGTTGTAGATGCGGGTGAGATTGACCGGCTTTTCCGGTCTTCTGTCCTTTCGGGCAGCGGCAGTCCTGTCGGCGTCCGCAGACTGACCTGTGGCCTCTTTCTTCGCATCCTTGCCGTCCTTGCCCGCCTTGGCAGCTGTGCCCAGGCGTTTTTCCCTCAGTTTCTTAAAGAGATCAATGATATCATCGGCGCCCTCTATGGGGGCAGGCGCATTTTCATCGCTCTTCAAGTTGGTTGGCGAATACTTGGCGAAGCGTGTATCCAGCTCATCGGGGTCGTCCACCTTGGAAATGATGAGAACAAGACTATTTTCCTTATCCGGGATAGCTTCAATCATAAGCGGCGTGTGATTCACCTCGAATCCAACCTCCTTATAGGCCTCCGTCATCATTTCCTGAAAGAGTTTCCTGGCCTTATCTGTCCCGTAAGCGAGCTCACTGAGCCGGATATTGTAATTTGCCAGATCCTCCTGCGTCAGAGTGCATTTAATCTGATTGTCACTTATTTTTTCGATCTTCATTGAGCCTCCCCCGAAAGGCCGAATGCGTCATGAATTGCGTTCACGGCGCGCTCGCCGTCTTCCTTCTTAATTAAAACTGTGATACGAATCTCGGAGGTTGTAATCATGTGGATATTGATATCCTCGTTGTAGAGGGACTCAAAAACTCTGGATGCGACGCCCGGCGTTCCAAGCATGCCCGAGCCCACAACAGAGATCTTGGCGACATCCCCGTCAAGAACGCTCTTCTGGAATCTGAGCTTTTTCTCGTCCTTTTTGATCGTCTCCATGGCCTTGTCAGCGTCGTTGTCGGAGCAGGTAAAGGAAATATCCTGCGTACCGTCCCTGCCCACCGACTGGACGATGACATCAACATTGACGCTTGCTTTGGCCAGAATGTCAAAGAGACGGAAAGCGATGCCCGGCTCATCGGGCAGACCCATGACCGATATTCTCTTTGTGTGCGTATCCAGTGTCACTCCACTAATCAAGTTTCGCTCCATCTTCTGCGTCTCCTCCCTGACCACGGTTCCCTCATCATGCGTAAAGCCGGACCGGATGACGAGGGGGACGCTGTATTTCTTGGCCATTTCCACGGCCCGGTTGTGGATGGTCGTTCTTCCGGTCGCCGTGAGCTCAATCATCTCATCATAGGTGATCTCCGTCAGCTTTCCGGCATCCGGGCATATTTCGGGATCTGCCGTGTAGATACCGTCGGACTCCGTGTAGATCTGGCAGAGATCCGCTCCAAGCTCGGCCGCCAGGGCAACTGCCATGGCGTCTGAGCCGCCGGCTCCCAGAGTTGTAATATCTCCAAACTTATTGATGCCCGTTGTTCCCGTCACAATAACGATCTTGCGGTCATCCAGCTCGTGGAGGATCCGGCTCTTATCGATTCCCGTGATCCTGGCTCTTGTGTACTGGCCGGTTGTGAAAACAGGTACCTGCCAGGCGCTTAAAGAGACCGAGCGCACACCCATGGAGTCAAACGCCATCGCCATAAGGGCGGCGCTCACGGGATCACCGGACGCAAGGACCATGTCGAGTTCCCGCTTGGAAGGTCTCATGCTGATCTTTCTTGCCATTTCCGTCAGGTAAGTGATCGTCTCCGGCATGGGCGGCATGACCACCACGATGTCGTTGCCCTCCTTGTAGTCCTCTGCACATCTCTCTGCGGCATTCCGAATCTGTTCCGGAGAGGCCGTACATGCCCCTCCAAATTTCTTCACCTCGAGCATAAAATGTATACTACCCTTTCCTTAAGGCTTTACTCTTCTTCCTTCTTGCCTCTGCGGAACCACTTGATGACCTTGTCCGTGGAGGCAGCCTTCTCCTTGAAGTCCTTCTCCGCCATGGTCTCTGTCAGGAAGCCAAACTCATTTTCAACGTCATCGAGACGGACAACATCATGGAGCTGACCGAAAAGTGCCTCGGCTTCCTCTTCCGTACCTGCAAAGCGGACGAAGAAAGGACGGGCGACATCTCCAGCAGGCATAAGCTCAAGGCTTGCAGCACTGTAGTCGGACTTGATATTGACATGCAGGTGCTTGCAGCAGTCGATGACGTCGCCGACGACCGCAGATGCAGTCGGCAGAGAACCTGCGCCGCTGCCATAATACATGGTCGTGCCGACAGCATTTCCCTTGACCATGACGGCGTTCATGACGCCGCTCACAGCGGTCAGAGGATTCTCGTCGCCGATCATCATTGGAGCAACGATGGCCCAGATGCCCTCCTTCTCACGACGGCTGGTCGCAAGAAGTTTGATGCGGACGCCAAGCTTGTCGGCGTACTCGACATCGGTCTTATCGACCTTGGTGATGCCCTCTGTATCGACGTTCTTGTAAGAGATATGCTTTCCGTATGCCAGAGAGGACAGAATGGCGATCTTGCGGCAGGCATCATACCCCTCGACGTCAGCTTCCGGATGAAGCTCGGCATAGCCCTTCTGCTGAGCCTCCTTGAGAGCCGTCTCAAAGCCCTTGCCCTCATCGGCCATAGAAGTCAGAATGTAGTTGGTTGTTCCGTTTAAGATACCGGTCACTTCCTCGATCTCCTCAGCGGTGAGGGAAGTGTTGATGACGCGGATGATGGGGATGCCGCCTCCGCAGCTGGCCTCGAAGAGGTAGTTGACGGACATGTCGCGCGCAATCTCCATGAGCTCGACGCCGTGCTCGGCGACCAGTTCCTTATTGGACGTGCAGACGTTCTTGCCGGCAAGAAGGGCTTTCTTTGTGAAATCATAGGCCGGCTTTAAGCCTCCCATTGTCTCGACGACAATCTTGACCTCCGGATCACTGAGGATGTCGTTCACATCATGTGTGACAATCTTCTCGACCGGAGTTCCCGGGAAGTCTCTCAGGTCCAGAACGTACTTGACGTGAACCTGCTCTCCCACGCGGCGCGCAATCGCCTCGGAATTCATTGTGAGGACCTGAACGACCCCCGCACCTACGGTGCCATAGCCCATGACTGCTACTTCTATCATTTTATGTATATTCCTCCTTAGCTGTGACTTGCGTCCGGTTTATCGGTCTCGTCTGTGTGACCGGTTGCGATCCACTTGAGATACGCGTTAATGAAAGGATCGATGTCGCCGTCGAGCACCTTCTGGGCGTTGGATTGCTCCTCGCCGGTTCTCAGATCCTTAATGAGCTGATACGGCTGCAGGAAATACGAGCGGATCTGGTTGCCCCAGGCGATCTCCGTGACTTTGCCGCGGATGTCGTCGAGTTTCTCCGCATTCTCCTGCTGCTTCAGCATATACAGTTTGATCTTCAGTTCCTGAAAAGCCTTGTCCTTGTTCTGGAACTGGGACCGCTCATTCTGGCATGTTACGACAATTCCCGTCGGAAAATGCGTGATGCGGATGGCGGACGATGTCTTGTTGATGTGCTGGCCGCCGGCGCCTGACGAGCGGTAGGTATCAATACGGATATCCTTGGGATCAATCTCAATATCGAGATCCTCCTCGATGTCCGGCATAACTTCGCACGATGAAAACGATGTCTGCCGCTTGCCATTTGCATTGAAGGGGGAAATGCGCACAAGCCTGTGGACGCCGTGCTCGGACTTCAGGAATCCGTAGGCATTTTCTCCGTTGACCTGGAAAGTGACGGACTTAAGCCCCGCCTCATCGCCCTCAAGGAGGTCAAGGACCTCCACCTGGTAGCCGTGTGCCTCGGCCCATCTGGTATACATGCGGTAGAGCATGCTGGTCCAGTCCATGGCCTCAGTCCCACCGGTTCCCGCGTGCAGGGTCACGATGGCGTTGCACTTGTCATATTCTCCTGTGAGCAATGTCTTCTTCTGGAGTTCCTCGAACTCGTCCTTGAAGTCCTCATACATCTCCTGAATTTCCGGCACCATATCGGGATCCGGCTCCTCGTCGGTCATCTCGATGGCATCCCTGATGTCCTGGAGATCGCCCTTGAGCTTTTCGTACTTCTGGACATCGTCCTTGAGGCCGCCCAGCTCAATGGTCTTCTTCTGCGCCGCTTCCGGATCATCCCAGAAATTCGGCTCTTCCATTTCTCTGCTTAATTCTTCGATCCTCTTCGCTTTATTAGCGAGGTCAAAGTGAATCCCTCATTTCAACTAAAGGTTTGTCGTAGGAATTCAGTTCAAGTCTGATCGGATCTAACTCTACCAATAGTCTCACCCTCTTTCGTGAGCTCGCACTTTCATTGAAGCAGTTTACGGTCAGCCATAGGGAAGTCTTGTGAAAAGCGCTTCCTCCGCGGACATTCCCTCAAAGGTTCACTCCGGAAGTGCTTTTCTCAATCCTTCCTGGCCGACAAGTGCACTGCAGTCTTTCTAAATGCGGCTCCATGTGATATTTTTATAGTAATCCTGGGCAGGGACACCCACTTGTGCCTATTCTGCCCCGATTATGGATATAATACATGAAAATGAAGGAGGATGCAAGTCCTATGCCATCTGCCTATGCACACGATCGCTTCGGTTCTGAAGTGAGAAAAGAACTTCCCAGGGATCTGAGGAAAATGATCGACGACCACAGGAATCTCTTCTACATCGGCCTCCAGGGGCCGGATCCTTTCTATTACTATAATCCCCTGAAGGAAAATGCCATGACGGCTCTGGCCGAGGAGATCCACGCCATGACTGGATCTGAATTCTTCACCCGCGTCGAGCCCGTCTCCGACGAGGAACTCATCTATCTGGCCGGCTTTTTGTGCCACTTTGCCCTCGACGCCAGCTGCCACTGGTACATTTCCCAGTACATGAAAGCCAAAGGTGTCACGCATGAGGAGATCGAGGGCGAATTCGACCGCTATCTTCTGGTAGAAGACGGCCTCGACCCCGTCAAAGCCGTCAAGACCGAACATTTTCATCCTGAAAATGCTTCCGCCGCCGTCATCTGTCACTTCTTCCGCCGCTTCTACGCATCTTCTCAAAAGGAAGATGCCATGAAAAATGTCCTCTCTGTCAAAAATGTCGAAAAGTCCCTGCAGGGCTTCGTACGCTTCGAGGGCATCCTCCGCTGCCCGGGCGACATGAAGAGGAACACTCTCTACTGGGTCCTGAAGCGGGTCGGCAAGTATGACACCTTAAAGGGCCACATCACCAATAAAGAAGAGAATCCCGCCTGCCGCGAGAGCTCTACCGGCCTCTTCACCCTCTACACCGAGGCCATCCCCGACGCTGTCAGCCTCACAAAAGATTTCCTCCGCCGCGACACCACAAACTTCGTCCAGAATCCACTGCTCGCTTATAACTTTCTGGGCCAGACTCTCTGAACACAGGATAAAGATAGGCCTTTACATTTCAGAACTAATGTTCTAAAATAGAACCATCCGATAAAGGAAAATGAAATGGAAGGAGATGTGGAAAATGAACTCTGCCCTGCTGATTGTGATTCTTGCTCTTCAGCTCTTTATCTTCGTCATTCTGGTGCTCATTCTTCTTCGCCAGGCAGAGCTCTCCAAGCGCGGTTCCTCGAAGGAAATGACCGAGAAAATGGACAGGCTCTCTCACGAGGTGCATGGAGACCTGACCCGGCTCGAGGGTCAGATTGAAAATGGCAGCAAAACCAGCGCGGAGCAGATCTCAAGACTGAGAAGCGAAGTGACCGATGACCTGCGCGCGGGCATGAAGGCGCAGTCGGATACCCTGACTGCCGGTCTCAAGACACAGTCGGACCAGCTCCTCCATGCCTCCCGCCTGCAGACAGAATCCCTCGGCCAGATGCAGGACCGCATGGTCAGGACCCTCACTGACACAACAACAAGCCTCGTCAATTCAAACGAAAAGAAGCTCGACGAGATCCGCGGCGTCGTGAGCGACAAGCTGGATAAGACCCTGAACGAAAGGCTCGACACCAACTTCCGCCAGATCGGCGACCAGCTGGGCAGGCTCTACAAGTCCCTCGGCGAGCTGCAGAATCTCTCCGAAGGAGTTACTGACCTCAACAAGACCCTGACCAATGTCAAGACAAGGGGCACCTGGGGTGAAGTCCAGCTTGGCCGCATTCTCGAGCAGACCCTGACAAAGTCCCAGTACGAGGAGAATGTGGCGACAAAAAAGAATTCCTCCGACCGCGTCGAGTATGCCGTCAGGTTCCCCGCCCCGGAGGGCGGAAACGGATTCGTCTACCTGCCCATCGACTCCAAGTTTCCGTCGGACATCTACAACCACATCGTCGATGCCTCGGAGACAGGGGATCCCAAGGCACTTGAAAACGCAGTGAATCTCCTCAGGAACCGCATTCTCGAGGAGGCGAGGACCATCCGCGACAAGTACATCGCCCCGCCCCACACGACCAACTATGCCATCATGTTCCTGCCCACAGAGGGACTCTACGCGGAAGTTCTCCGCATCAACGGTCTCACTGAGCAGTGTCAGTCCATGGGCATTCTGGTCGCAGGTCCCACCACCATCACAGCCATCCTCAACTCCCTTGAAGCGGGCTTCCGCAATGTCGCCCTGTCCAAAAAGAGTGTCGAAGTGATGAAGCTTCTGGAGGCGGTCAAGGCCCAGTTCACCAAAATGGACGCCGAGGTGGAGAAGACCCAGAAGAAACTGTCTGAGGCCATGTCCTCGACCGACAAGCTGCACTCAAGAACCCGTCTCATCACCCGCCGCATGCAGAAGATCGGTGAGATGGATATAGATGAGGCCGAAAGCGTCATCGACCTGAGCAGCGATCCCGACCAGGACCTGCTGCCGGACGAAAGCCCGGACGACAAGTAAATCGGGACCACTGTCAATGAAAATTCAAAGGAAGGGAGAATGTATATGGCCCTTACCATGTATATAGGAAGCGCCGGGGTCGGCAAGACCCATGCCCTCATGGAACATATCATCAAAGAAAGCATGAAGCATCCGCGGACCCAGTATCTCTGTATCGTCCCGGAGCAGGCGACCATGGAGACCCAGAAGCAGCTGGTTCTTCTCCACCCTTACCGCGCCATCATGAACATCGATGTCCTGAGCTTCAACCGCCTGGCCTACCGGGTCTTCTCCGAAATCGGAGCACAGACCGGGGATCTTCTCGAGGAGATCGGCAAGACATTCCTTCTGGAGAAGATCGCCCTCGAAGAGAAGAAGAACCTCGCCTATTTCGGGACAACCCTGGCCCGCCCGGGCAATCTGGCGGAAATGAAATCCCTCCTCTCCGAGCTCATGCTCTACGGAGTCTCGCCTCAGATGTTGGAGGATATCCAGACATCCACGGATACCCCGGCAGCTGCGGATGACAGAGCGTCTGCCTCTGTGTCCCTGTCCGGCGCTCTCTCCGGCAAGCTCCGGGACATCATCACCGTCTACAGGGATTTCCAGAAGAAGACCGACGGCCGCTTTCTGGTCCGGGAAGAAGTCCCCGACCGCCTCTGTGAAATTGCCGACAGGTCCTCCATGCTGAAAGACAGCGTCATCGCCCTCGACGGCTTCACCGGCTTTACCCCCGTCCAGCTGCGCCTCATTGAGAAGCTGCTCCCCATCGTTCAGAATGTCTACGTGACCGTGACCATGGATCCTGCCAGTCTTGAAAGTGCTCCAAAGCACAGGATGGACCTCTTCCACTTCAGCAGCGAGACCGTGACATCTCTAAAAAACCTCGCCGCAAAGACAGGAGTGAACATGAATCCTCCCGTCATGATCCGCCGGACCGACGAGAGCCGTGCAAGCGCATCCAAAGACCTGACCTTCCTCTCCGACCACATTTTCCGGCGGCAGAGAGCGGCAAAGAAAGATGAATGTGAGGATATCGAGATCACCTCCTGCGCCAATCCGCGGGAAGAAATCGAAGAGGCAGCCCTCTTCATTTCCCGCAAAGTGCGCACAGGAGGCTATCGGTGGAGGGACTTTGCCATTGTGACCGGAGACCTCACGACCTACGACAACTATGTTCAGCAGGTTTTCAGTGAGTGGAAGATTCCCTTCTTCCTCGACGAGAAGCGTGCCCTTCTGGCCAACCCTTTCATGGAGTATGTGCGCGCCGCCCTCGAGGCCTGCACGAGCAGCTACTCCTACGAGGGAATCTTCCGCATGCTGCGAACCGGCATGGCCGATTTCACGAAAGAGGAGGTCGACCACCTGGAAAACTATGTTCTGGGCCGCGGAATCCGCGGCAAGAAAAAATGGCGCGAGAAGTGGATCCATCCCTACTACGGCGAGGACGCCGGCGAAGTGCCCCTTCTCGACGAAGTGAGAGGGAGAGTCTGTGCCCTCCTCGATCCCCTCGCAGATGTTTTCTCCAGCCGAACCAGCACTGTGCGTGAGAAGACAACCGCCCTCTACGAATTCTTTGTCCGCTCGGGTGCCGAGCAGAAACTGGCCGACAGGGCTGCGTGCTTTGAGGCCGGGGGCGACTATGCAAAAGCCCGCGAGTACAGCCAGGTCTACCCCTATATCATAGGCTTTCTGGATAAACTTGTCGCTGTTCTGGGAGATGAGAAAATCTCCATGAAGGACTACCAGGCCCTGCTCGAGGCAGGATTCTCCGAAGCCAGAGTCGCCGTCATCCCACCGGGGGCAGATCAGGTTCTGATCGGCGACATGGAGCGAAGCCGCCTGGGCGAAGTAAAATATCTTCTCTTCGTCGGCGTCAACGAAGGACTCATCCCCAGGAATCCTCCGGAGGGCGGCATTCTGAGTGAGGCAGACCGGGCCCTGCTCCTTGTGCATGACATCCAACTGCGCCCGACAAACCGGGAGGCCATGGCCATTGAGCGCTACTATCTCTATCTGACCCTGACCAAGCCCTCGGAGAATCTCTGGCTCTCCTACAGCAGGACAAGTGCCGACGGCGACGCCATTCACCCTGCCTACCTGATTGAGATTCTGAAGAGCCTCTTTCCTTCTCTTTGCGTCCGGCTCCCCTCAGAAGCAGTAGAGGACCGCATGGAAAAAAAGGAGACCGGCATGCATATCCTTACCCGGCAGATGGAACTTCTGGGGGAGTGCGAACCCGACCCTGCTTTTTATGAGCTCTTCTCCTATTATGCCCACGACCCGGATTATGCGGATCAGGCACAGATGCTGCTTCGTGCCGCAGGAAAGAGAAAACCTGCCGATGTGATCGGCCGGGCAGCCGCAGATGCCCTCTACGGAAAGAATCTCACCGGCTCAGCCTCCCGTCTTGAGACCTTCTGCCAGTGCGCCATGCGACAGTTTCTCCAGTATGGCCTGCGCCTCAAAGAGCGTCCCGATTACTCCTTCCAGCCTGTGGATATGGGCAGCATCATGCACAGATCCCTCGAGCTCTTCGGAAGACAGACAGGCGGACAAGTCTCCTGGGCAGATCTGGCTGACAGTGAAGAGACAAGAAATCAGTACGCTGACAAGTGCATGAAGACAGCTCTGGACGAAGCCGGACTGGGCATTCTCAAAGAGTCCGCCCGCGACGCCTATGCGGAGAACCGCATGACCCGCCTCCTTCGGACAACGGCCTGGGCTCAGGCGAAACAGCTGGCAAACGGCGACTTCACTCCCGCATCCTTCGAGCAGGAATTTCGCGAGGAGGGACAGCCGGGCGGAGTCACTTTCAGCCTCGGCGATGACCGCGTCATGTCCCTTCGGGGAAAAATCGACCGCATCGACACCGCTGTGGATGGGGACATGACCTACGTCAAGATCGTCGACTACAAGACAGGAACCAAAAAGTTCGATCTGGATGATGTCTACTACGGCCTGCAGATGCAGCTGATCCTCTATCTGGACGCCGTCCTCGATCTCTATCAGAAAAAAGGCAGACCAGTCTGTCCGGCGGGCATTTTCTACTACAATGTACAGGATCCCATTGTCGACTACGACCCGACTGAGACAGAGGAAGACACGGCACGGCGCATTTTAAAAAGCCTGAAAGTCTCCGGCGCCATCATGAAGGACAGGCAGGCGGTCGCCCACCTGGACCACGCCTTCAGGTCCGACGGCAAGGTGACCTCCGATGTCATTCCCTGCTCGACGACCCAAAAGGGAGACTTTGCCAAAACCGGCGGTCCTCTCCTCACCGTGGAACAGTTCAAGGTTTTGGAATCTTATGTGCGCAGGATTGCACAAAAAGCCGGCAGGCTGATCCTCAACGGCAAAGCGGATGCCAATCCCTATGCCTTTTCAGAAAATGACTATGCCTGCATGTACTGCCCTGTCCGCGGCTCCTGCGGCTTCGACCGGAACATCCCCGGCTACTCATTCAGAAAATTAGAGAAAAAGAACAAAGCAGACGATATTATCAAATCAATGGAGGATAGCGATGGAGTGGACAGCGGATCAAAAGAAAGTCATTGAGACGCGCGGCAGGAACATTCTGGTCAGCGCCGGTGCCGGCAGCGGCAAGACAGCGGTCCTGGTAGAGCGGATTCTGAGCAGAATTCAGGATCCCAAAGACCCGGTCAATATCGACGAGCTCCTCATCGTGACCTTCACGCGGGCAGCCGCTGCCGAGATGAAAGAGAGAATCGAGAAGGCCCTCTATGAGGCGAGAAGCAAAAAGCCCGACGACGAGCACCTCATGCGGCAGACGACCCTCATCCACAACGCGCAGATCACGACCATCGACGGCTTCTGCGCCTACGTCGTCCGCAACTACGGGCAGACCATCGGCCTCGTCCCCGGCACCCGCCTCATGGACGAGGGTGAGACCTCCCTCTTCCTCGCCGATGCCCTGAAAGAGGTCCTTGAGGAGGGGTATGCCCTGACCGTGGAGGAGGGAGAGAAATTCCGCCTCTTCGTCGAGACCTTTGCCCCCGGCAAGTCCGATAAGAAACTCGAAGACACCATCAGCCGCCTCCTGACCGAGGCAGAGAGCTACCCGGACCCTCATGCCTACCTTGAAAAATGCCGCACCAACAATGTCGTCGCCGATCCCGGGACCCTGGAGACTCTGCCCTGGATGCAGACCTACATGGAAAATGCGCGCCAGTCCGCGGCTATGCTGCTTCTCATCGCTCAGGAAGATGACAACCTGACAAGGCAGGCAGACGGCCCTTCCTGCTATGCAGCTGTCACGGAGCCGGAACTGGCCGACTACACCTCTCTTGCAAACGCAGCAACCTATGAGGAATTCCGCCACATTCTCATGAATTTTGAGAGTCGCCGTCTGCCCTCCAGGCCCGCGGCAAAAAGCCCCGAAGAAAAAGAAATCCGAAAAAACATTCAGGACAACCGAAAACGATTGAGCGCCGAGCGCGACAAGCTGAAGGAGTCCTTCCTCCTCCCCCTCGATGAGGCCGCAAAGTGGCTGGATGTAAGTGCCGGTCCCCTCGACACTCTCATCGATGTCACGGAGAAGCTCCTGGACCGCTACACGGAGAAAAAAGCCGACAAAAATGTCTGTGACTTCTCCGACCAGGAGCACTTTGCCCTCCAGATCCTCCGGCAAAATGGCGAGAGAACTCCGGCCGCTCAGGAACTCTCCCGCCGCTTCCGCGAGGTCATGGTCGACGAGTATCAGGATTCCAACTACCTGCAGGAGGAGATCTTAACTGCCGTCTCGAGAAACGAAGACGGCGAGCAGGACTATTTCTGTGTCGGCGACGTCAAGCAGAGCATTTACCGCTTCCGCCAGGCGCGGCCCGAGCTCTTCATGGAAAAATATGCGCGCTATCATTTACATCCTGAAGACGGCGTCCGCATCGACCTCCACCAGAATTTCCGCTCCCGTCATGAAGTAATCGACACGGTCAACGGCATTTTCTCACAGATTATGGGACGAGATGTCGGCGGCGTCCTCTACGACGAGGATGCTGCCCTCGTCACCGGCGCGTCCTATCCGGAGGGCGGGCATTTTCAGACAGAGATTCTGCCTGTCTGCCAGGAGGAGGAAACGGACGATGGCGAACCGCTCACGGACAGCCACGAGATTCCCAGGACGGAGCTCGAGGCGAGGGCAGTTGGCAAGCGCATCCGGGAGATGGTCGGCCACGAGAAGGTTTTTGACCAGAAGGCGGGCACCATGCGGCCCGTCGAGTACAGGGATATTGTCATCCTCCTTCGCTCCCCCAGAGGGAGCGCCAGCACCCTCGAGGAAGTTCTGACCGGCATGGGCATCCCTGTCTATGTCTCGACGCGCGGCGGCTACTTCGACGCCCCGGAGGTCATGGCTGTCCTGAATTTCCTGTCCATCATCGACAATCCCGAGCAGGACTATCCCTTCCTGGGCGTCATGCGGAGCGCATTTGTGGGACTCAATGCCGATGCCCTGGCCAGCATCCGCATGGTCGCCGGGGCTGTGTCCTACGGGGGAAGCACCAAGAGAGAAGACATATCCCTCTATGATGCCGCGCGGGCTTATGCGGACCACGGGACGGACAGCATGCTTAAAAACAGACTTGAGGATTTCTTTGCCTTTTACGATGATGTGAGGGAGTCTGTGCCCGACACGCCTCTCCATGAGCTCATCTACAGGATTCTCACGGAGACGGGCTATCTCGATTATGTCTCTGCCCTGCCCGGCGGCGCGCAGAGAGTTCTCAACCTGCGCATGCTGATCGACCGGGCTCGCACCTACGAGTCGGGCAGCTACATCGGCCTCTTCAACTTTGTCCGCTACATTGAGAACCTGCGGGCGCAGGATGTGGACTTAGGAGAGCTCAGCACGATTTCTGAAAATGACAATGTCGTCCGCGTCATGAGCATCCACAAGAGCAAGGGTCTCGAGTTCCCGGTGGTCTTTGTGTCCGGCCTCAGCCACAGGTTCAACAAAATGGACCTGACAAGTACGGTTCTCATCCATCCGTCCTATGGCGTCGCCTCGGATGCAGTCGACATTGAAAAGCGCGTAAAGACGCCCACCCTGAAGAAGCTGGCCACCCAGAACCAGCTCCTTCACGACACCCTGGGCGAGGAACTGCGCGTCCTCTATGTCGCCATGACCCGGGCCAAGCAGAAGCTGATCCTCACAGGAACCGTCAAAGACGAGAAGGCCATCGACAACATACTCTTAAAGAACCTTCCTCTGTCCGAGCCGCAGATCCCGGTCGGGGCGATCGTCCGCGCCGGCTCCTATTTTACCTGGATCATCCCGGCCGCGGACAGAGTTCTGCAGAGACTCGCTCAAAAGGGGATCGACGAGGACCACAGCTTCCTCACGATTCATCCTCTCCGCCCGTCCGATCTGGCGGTGGAGGAGATGCAGACTTCCCTGCGCCGGGAAGATGTTATCGAAAAGCTCGCTTCTCTTAAGAAGGACCAAATCTACGACCGCAGCATGCGGGCGGCCATCGAGGAGCGCTTCTCCTACCGCTACCCCCACGAGGGCGACGTCACATTGCCGGTAGAGATCTCTGTCTCCGACCTCAAAAAGGGCAAGTACAGCGACGCCGAGGAAGATTTCTCCCAGGAGAGCAACGCCGAACCCCTCTATAAGGCCGACCCTGTCACTCCCCTCGTGCCGGATTTCATTCTGAAAATGCGGGAGGACAAGGAACCGGCGGCTTCGCCCGCTGCAGAAGACGAGGGACTTGCTCCGTCCATGGATGGCGGCCTGCCGGAAGCCGAAGAAATACCGTTTGAAGCATCAGAACCCTGGCCGCCCCAGCCGGATCATACTTCCACAGGCAGTGCGGCAGCCGATACAGCAGCCGCAGACACCAGGGACTCTCATCCTTCTCATCCGTCAGCGGTGGATGGCGGTCAGGGAGCCCGCCGGGGCACAGCGGTCCACCGGGTCCTGGAACTCCTCGACTTCTCGGCCTTTGAGGTCCGGGAGGATCATCCCAGCAGCGCTGTCAACAGCCCGAATGACCAAACGATCTCTTCCGCGTCCCCTTCGATCGATCCGTCTAATCGGGATCTCTACCGTTCCCTGAAATCCCTGATCGACAAGGCCATCGATCATGGGCGCATAGACAAAAAGGATGCCGCATTAGTTCCCCTTCGCTGGATTGTCACTTACCTTACAAGCCCTCTGGGCAGGCGGGTCATTGCGGCCGCAGCCCGCGGCGACCTCTTCCGCGAGCGGCCCTTCGTCCTGGGCGTCCCGGCCTCCGACATCCGAACGGACTGGCCCTCCGAAGAGATGGTCTTCGTCCAGGGAATTATTGACGCCTACTTCATCGAGGAAAATCGGATCGTTCTTCTCGACTACAAAACCGACTACGTCAAGGATCCGTCCGTCCTCATCGACCGCTACGATATCCAGATCAGAGAGTACGCAGAGGCCCTCCGCCGCTCCACCCAGCTGCCTGTAACCGAAGCCTATCTCTGGTCCTTCCGCCTCGCCCGGGCTATTCCCATGGATATCCCTCAAACGCACACCACATAAAAAGCAAATCTGGGAGGGTCACCCTCCCCGATTTGCTTTAGAGCTCCAAATATGTGGTGCCTGTCTCGTTACAGTTCACGGGGCACCCCGGTGCGTAGCAAAAAGACCTTCCATCAGGGCGC
>OMTP01000179.1 GCA_900313955.1 uncultured Lachnospiraceae bacterium
TGAGCCGAGGAGGACATGTTTTTCTCGAAGCAAAAGTGCCCTCCTGAACAGTTACTCGAAATCTTCAGTTTGCGGTTATCGCTTCCCCAGAACCACGCAGAAGCCTGGATTTTTGGGAAAAAGTTCCCTGCCCGCCTTGGCAGGGCGAGGATATCTAACCAGGCTGCATAAAAAAAAGGAGCCCCGGATGTGGAATCCGGGGTTCCCTCAATGAGTGCAATTTGGGTGACGATTTGGATTTATTGTGCAGTGGTCTCAGAAGTGGTGCCGGACGGCAGGGCGCCGGTATCAGCGCTGTCGGCGGTGGTCTCGAGCTTCTTCTCGTCCTGATTCAGAATCTCCATGAACTGCTCACCTGTGATGGTCTCGTTCTCATAGAGGAACTTGGCAAGCTGGTGGAGCTTGGACTTGTGGTTTTCAAGAATCTTGTAGGCCTTGGCGTGCTGCTCCTTGACGATGCGGACAGTCGCCTCATCGATGCGGGTCGCCGTATCCGGTGAGCAGGCCAGAGACTGATCGCCGCCCAGGTACATATTGGAGGTCGTCGACATGGCAACCATGTCGAAGTCGTCGTCCATGCCATACTGAGTGATCATGGCGCGGGCAAACTTTGTCGCCTGTTCGATATCATTGGAGGCACCCGTCGTAATGGAGTGGAAGATAAGCTCCTCGGCACAGCGGCCGCCGGTGAATGTTGCGATGCGGCTCAGCATCTCCTCTTTGGAGAGAAGGAACTTGTCCCCCTCATCGACCTGAAGCGTGTAGCCCAAGGCGCCATTGGTTCTGGGGATAATGGTGATCTTCTGGACCGGAGCCGAGTTGGTCTGGTAGGCCGCCACCATGGCGTGGCCGATCTCGTGGTAAGCCACGATCAGCTTCTCCTTGGTAGACAGGACACGGCTCTTCTTCTGGTAGCCGGCGATGACAACTTCAATACTCTCCTGCAGATCCTGCTGAATGACATACTTTCTGCCCATGCGGACAGCGCGGAGAGCAGCCTCGTTGACAATGTTGGCCAGATCCGCACCGGACGTACCGGCAGCCGTCTTGGCGATGGCGCCGAAGTCGATGTTGTCGGCCATACGGACCTTCTTGGCGTGAACCTTGAGGATATCAATACGACCCTGCAGGTCAGGAAGCTCGACAGGAATACGTCTGTCGAAACGGCCCGGACGAAGGAGAGCCGGATCAAGGACTTCCGGACGGTTGGTCGCGGCGAGAATGATGACACCCTTCGATCCGTCGAAACCATCCATTTCCGTGAGCAGCTGGTTCAGAGTCTGCTCGCGCTCGTCATTTCCGCCGATCGAGCTTGCGCCGTCACGCTTCTTGCCGATGGTATCAATCTCGTCGATGAAGACGATGCAGGGAGCATTTTTCTCCGCCTGAGCAAAGAGGTCACGGACCTTGGATGCGCCCATACCTACGAACATCTCAACGAACTCGGAGCCCGCGATGGAGAAGAAGGGAACGCCCGCCTCACCTGCGACAGCCTTGGCGAGGAGCGTCTTACCGGTTCCGGGAGGGCCGACAAGAAGAGCGCCCTTGGGGCAGTGAGCACCGATATCGACATACTTCTGCGGATTTTTGAGGTAGGAGACCAGCTCCTGCAGGAGCTGCTTGGCTTCCTCCTCGCCCGCGACATCCTTGAACTTGATGGACGTCGTCGAGGGGACATAGACCTTGGCGTTGCTCTTGCCGAAGGACATCATTGGCCCGCCGGCACCGTCTCCGCCTATCCGCTTCATCATGGACCGCGACAGGGCCAGTCCAATCAGATAGAAAATCACGAGCGGCAGCACCCATGACACAAGGAAGGCCACGACTGGATTTGTCTCATTTAAATCTTTTTCGAAAATGACTCCCTGCTCGTGCATCTTGGACACAAGATCCGGGTCATTCATCTGGGTTGTCTTGTAGAGGTTTCCATCCTGATCCTGGAAAATGATGTACTCGTCGCTCACAACCTGGGCTTTTTGAATCTGTTTTTCATCAAGCATATCCAGGAACTTGCTGTAGGCGACGTCCTGAACCTGCCTGCTGTTGATGGCCGGCACAAGCAGAGCGTTGATGAGGAGCATTGCCACGATGACAATGACCACGTACGCGATCATAGGCTTGTTGTCGGGTTTTTTCATATTGCTCATAGGCATTTTCCTCCCGTGCAGATGCGCCTTCTCCGGCACATTGCAACTCTATGATACGGCACTTTACCATAAGGAAATGTAAAGTCAACCATTTTCATAATCCTTTAATAATTTTCCTTCTTATTTTCTTTTTTGTCAATGAAAATGAGAACAAAAACCCGCCTGCAGGAAATGCAGGCGGGTGAAATTCGAAAATGTTTACTGAGCCGCGTTGGCGTTGTTCTGGGCGTTCTCTTTGCGCTCTGCCTTCGGGATGTAGTCCGGATGATTGGATTTCCAGAGCTTCTCGGCAACCGGAGCCCACTCCTTGGCGTACTCCTCTGACTTGGCGGTCAGATGATCGACAGACTCGGGGTCGACCATCTCGGTGCTCTTTGCGCCGGTTTTGTTGACGATAGCCTTGAGCTTGTCCGGGTTCTCAAGGAAGGGGCAGGGCTGAAGGAGGTTGTCGTTGAAAGGCTGGCCTTTCTGGTACTCTCTGAAGAGTGGCTGTGTCAGGCAGTCAACAAGTGGCTTGTCCTTGATGTTGGCGTTGGAGTAGTGGATGAATACGCAGGGCTCCACATCGCCGTTGGCATTGATGTGGCAGTAGTCCTTGCCGCCTGCGATGCAGCCGTGAACCCACTCGCCGTCGTTCTGGAAGTCCATGAGGAAGATCGGCTTGCCGCCTTCGTAGCCACGGACGTCGCGGACTCTGTGATACATATACTCTCTCTGCTCCGGTGTCGGAACAAGGTCGAGGCTTGTGTCCATGCCAGTCGGCATGAAGTGGAAGTACCAGCTGAAGGCAACACCCTTGCTGATGAGGAAGTCAAGGAACTCATCGGAAGTAACTGCCTCGCAGTTTGCTCTTGTGTAGCAGATGGATGTACCGTAGACAAGGCCGTTCTTGTGAAGGAGATCCATGGTGTCCATGACCTTCTGGAATGTGCCCTTGCCGCGGCGGCTGTCCGTCGCGTCGCCCATACCCTCGATGGACATGGAGAGGATGATGTTCTTGCACTCCTTCATCTGGTCGCAGAACTCCTGATCAACCAGGGTGCCGTTTGTAAAGAGCATGAAGGCGCAGTCACTGTGCTTCTTTGCGAGCCTGACGATGTCCTTCTTGCGGACGGTCGGTTCACCACCGGTCATGATATAGGCATGGATGCCCAGATCCTTGCCCTGCTGAACCAGGTTGTCCATGTCCTCATAGGCCATGTTGAGCGTCTTGCTGTAGTCATTGGCCCAGCAGCCCGTGCAGTGCAGGTTACATGCAGATGTCGGGTCGAAGATGATGAGCCACGGAAGCTTGCAGCCGTACTTCTTGGCATTTTTCTGAACTTCCCTATAGCCTGTGGCGACCTCAAAGCCCATGGACATGAAGAGACCCTTCAGATAATCCTGATCGACATAGTCGAGAAGGTTATTGAAGAACTGGGTCCACTTGCCGTCCTTGCTGAATGTGGCGCGGAGGCGCTCAAAACCGTCCTCTGTCCAGATTCCGCCAAGGAACTTGTGCATGCCGTCGACAACACTGACAAATCCCTCTTCTCTGTTCTTAATTGCTTTTTTTCCTACATTGTCGAGAACGACCTCAAAAGCCTTGCGCTCTGCAGCATGTACGATCTTGTTTGCCATTTCTGAAAAACCCCCTGACAGTGATAATGTTTGTAACTTATAACCCGTAAATCCAGCCGTCTAAACTTCCAGCTGACATAGTTTTAGTTACTGTTTATATTGCTGTTAAGGAGTATAACGCTTTTTTTTGAAAATGTATCGCTTTTTCGTCGAACGGGATACACTTGCCAAAAACTGTTCCACGGCTGAACTCACTCGTGAGCCCATGATGTGCCCATGGTGAGCCCATGGGTTCAGGGCAAAAAAAGAGCCAGGCCAAAGGCCTGGCGGCGGTTCAGAATCTGCCGGCGCAGATCCAGGGATTGCAGAGGAGGTTGAGGGCAATCATGCTGAGGCACCAGCCCAGGGGATGGCTCACGGGATTGAAGCCGCCGAATTCGGTGCTGCGGGTCTGGTACCAGGAACCGCCGCTCTGCAGGGTGCGGAGCAGGGTCTGATAATCGGGGTTATTCGGTTCGCGGTCGCAGGCTTCTTTGGCGTAGTTCATGGCGTCGACGTTGTTGCCCATGCCGCTCGAGGCGACGGCCGCGTAGTAGTACCAGGCCGCATTTCTCCTGTCAGCCGGCAGCTGATTCAGAGAGTTCATTGCCTCCTGATAGTAGCCTGTGTTGATGTAATTCACGGCCGCACGGATCTCATTGGGGATATTTTCATCCTGGGCGCTCTGACCGAAACCGCCCTGGCGGTAGTAGCCGCCAAAGCCACCGAAACTGCCATAGTCGCCATTTGCATTTTCATAAGAGCCGTAGGCGGCGCCATAGGCACTGGTGCCGCGGCTCCTCGCGTCGACAATCTGGCGGTAGGCCTCCTGCACATCCTTGAATTTTTCCGCTGCGGCCTCAGGGCTGTCCGGATTCGCGTCCGGATGGTACTTCTTGCTCATCTCGCGGTAGGCCTTCTTCAGCTCCTCATCGGAGCAGTCCTCCCTGACACCGAGTACTCTATATGGGTCGTCAATCATAGACTTCTTCCTCTTCACACTCCGCCGGACCATGACTGGTCACATGACCAGAGTTTCTGCTTTCATTTTTTCCTCATCCCGCTTCTTCTGAATCTGAGCGAACCTGGACCAGACGCCGGAATAGAGGATGTTTCTCAGGATTTCTGTGTCCTGGACGATCGGAAGGATTTCGTAGGCGCGGGCAGCCTCGGCCATCATCATCGTCAGGGTATTCTCCACAAGGGCGTCGAAATCTTTCCTGTCCCTGTAGGGCTCCCATGGGTTGTAGCAGCCCTTCTTTGCGTCCTTCTCGAGATCTTCGTAAGCATCGCACAAATATATGAACTTTCCGAGAAAAAATCCTAACTTTTTGAGGACATCGCTCCACTCGTCCTCGCGCCAGACCAGAATCTCGCCTGTCATCTTGCCCGAGAGACCGGAGACGAGGTCAAGGTCGTCTTTTTTATCCGCTTCGCAGGCGTTCAAAGCGCGGATGCTGGACTCAATAGCGTCAATCTGGCGCGGATATCTCTCTCGAAGCGGATCCATATATTTTCTGACCGATCCTGTAAATGCCTTTGCCCTCGATGAATTTTCATCGGCGACGTCGTCAAGCCCCTTAAAATACGCGAGCATAAGGGTCATGTCGGCACAGTAATCGGTGATCTCATTATACAGCATCTTCTGTTTTTTGAAAGGGTGAACCGCGCAGCGCTCTTCGTCCTCCGTGAGCGGCAGCTCATAGAGGGCATTGAGTAAGATATCCGCGAAAGTCATGTCGTTCGACAAAATAGCCTCTCCCCGGAATCCGTATCGCTCTTTCAGGCAGTGGCAGAGGCCGCAGTAGAAGCTGCGGTATCTGTGATAATCCTTAATTTTCAGTTCTTCTTCATTGATGGTCACATAGCCAAACATTGTGTTTTGCACCTCCTGAAAGAAGATCGCGCTGCAGGCCGCCCTCCTTATTCAATCCTGACGGGTCTGTCCCCATGGATTCACCATAGGTCAGGCGTTGCGGTCGAACTGGGTATGGCATTTGGGGCAGGTGATGCGGATGTGGCCTGCTCCTTTGGGGACTCTGACTTCCTGGCCGCAGCCCGGACAGCGGAAGAAGCGGTAATTCTTGCGTCCCGTCAGTTTTGTTTTCTGCACGCGGAGAAACTTTTTGAGTCCTGCGATGAATTTCAGATACTGGTCGTTTTCTTTTCTTCGGGCCGCAAAGTTCCACGAGTACATGCGGATCCAGGCGAGGACGAGGAGGACGATGGAGATGAGATAGAGAAAACCGGCACCGGGAATCATGGACAGCACAAAAAGAGCCAGCACGGCCACGAGCAGGAAGCGGTTGAGCTCGTCGGAGCCGTACCTTCCGTCCATGGAGTGCCGGATGTGGTCATTGATTTGGTCCAACCATTTTTTCATACCAGTATGTCCTCTTTCCTCAAGTGAGTTTATGATAATCCATATTTGAGCGAAGAGCAATAAAAGCCAGAAAAGGTTTATCCTTTTTTAAGAAAAAGTGTTACAATTCACATGGCGCTCTGGGTGACCCGTGATCCGTAACAAAAAAACAGAGCAGCCTCCTTTGGGAGCTGCTCTGTCTTTCACCTTTTATTGGTTGTCGTTCAGATATTCCTCTCCTTCAATGAGGAAGGTGCGGCTCATGACGACGCCGAGGGCGATGACGAGGCCAAGGAAGATCGGGAGCATGGTGCTCACGATATGCATTCCGAGACCCACGATGCCGAAGCCGACGAGACCGATGGCCACGAGTGTCAAAATCATGTAGATCACGTGCAGGCGCTGTCTGCCGGTCTCCGTGAAAATGCCTTTGGCGGCTTTTTCCTTCTCGACGGCGATGTGTCTCTGCTCTTTGTAGGACTGGGCCAGCTCTTCCGGCTTGCCGAGGTCGCGGAGCACATCGCGGACATCGAGGATATCCGGCCCATCCTCACCTGCGTAATCCTTGAGCATGTCATCGATGAGGCCACGGATCTCTCTGGCGGCGTCTCCTCTCATGCGCATGGGCAGGTGTCTTGTCACGCTATCAACATAGGTATCAATCTTTTTATCAACAAGCATGTAGTCTTTATCCACCTCACGCCTATACTTAGGCACATGTTAGATACATTTTTTCCACATCACGTTCATAGTAGCGACCGAAACGACTTTCGTCAAGCCCAAATTTGGTTACTGTTCACGGGTGGATCACTTCGGCGCTTCGCACAAAGGCCTTCTTCCTTCACTTAGTAATTTTCGCCGCAAAAGCAGG
>OMTP01000180.1 GCA_900313955.1 uncultured Lachnospiraceae bacterium
AAAAGCAGGCGGCGAAAATCGAATGCGCTCCGGAAGAAGGCCTTTGCGCTCCGCGCCGGGGTGCCCCGTGAACTGTAACCCCGCTTTCCCCCGACCTGCCTGCCGGCCTTGTATGTATTGACTAACAGCACCTCCCACGGATAAGATTGGAAGGTATTCCACTGCCCACAGGAAGGATCTACAATGCTCACACCAGCTTTTTTCTTCAACAGCATAGCACTCGGCTTCGGCCTCGCCATGGATGCCTTCTCTGTCTCCATGGCCAACGGTCTCGCCGAACCCCACATGAAGAAGAGCCGCATGGTCAAAATGGCCGGCGTCTACGCCTTCTTCCAGTTCATCATGCCCGTCCTCGGCTGGATCGCCGTCCACACCATCGTCCAGTATTTCAAATCTTTCCAGAAAAAGATCCCCTGGATCGCCCTCATTCTCCTTCTCTACATCGGCGGGAAAATGCTGATCGAGGGCATCCGCCAGAAGGGTACCCAGGAAGCCGCTGAAAATGCGCAAAAAGAAGCGCATCTCAGCACGGGCGCCATCCTCATTCAGGGGATCGCAACCGCCATCGATGCGCTCTCTGTCGGTTTTACAATTGCTGATTACAACGCCGTCATGGCCCTCCTGGCCTCCCTCATCATTGCTATTGTCACCTTTGTCCTCTGCTACGGAGGCATCATGATCGGCAAGAAGTTCGGCGTCAAGCTCGCCAACAAGGCCTCCATCCTGGGCGGCTGCATACTCATCGCCATCGGAATCGAGATCTTCGTGACCGGGATCTGAACAGCGCCCTGGCACCCGAAAACTGGTTCAGCCTTCATCTCCGCGAATCAGCTCACAGTACTTGATGATTCGCTGCTGGTCTTTCTCCTCAGCCTCTCGGTAGGTCTCAATCAGGAACTTCTCCTGAGCCGTGTAGTCGATCTCGCCTCCGGTCCAGCCCTCATCGCCGAGCAGCTTCTCGATCGGAATCTGCAGCGCACGGCTGATGTTCGTGAGCTTGTCCGACTGTGGATTAATCTTCTTCTTTTTCCAGTCGCTGATCGTGCTCGTAGGAATCCCTGTCAGCTTTGACAGCTGCGTCTGCGTCATGTGAAGTTCTGAAAGCCTTGCAAAAATCGTCTCATAAATAGCCATAGTGTTTCCCCCTAAAAGTATACGTTCGATTATGCGGAAATTATATCGCATTCTTCGGAACATTGCAAGTAAAAATCCAAAATTTCTCAACAAGTTTCTGTCGCATAGTTACAGTTCACGGGTCAGCCAGAACTGTCCCGAAAAAGCACTTCCTTCGCGGCCACCCCTCAAAGGTCCACTCCGGAAGTGCTTTTTCGAGGCAGCAACTGGCTGACGAGTGAACAGTAACGACGTCTAACTTGGTTCGTGTATACATGAGAATTGCCTTGACGGAAGAGGAACATTGTGTGTATAATCTGATTATAAGATTAAATCTTAATTGAAGATTTTCAAGAAAGGCAGGTATGTAAAGATGGAACTTAAGGGATCCAGGACAGAAGCGAACTTGAAGACAGCATTTGCCGGTGAGAGCCAGGCGTATACGAAGTATGGGTATTATGCTTCTGCTGCCAAGAAGAATGGATATGAGCAGATTGCTGCTTTTTTCGCTGAGACGGCTGCCAATGAGAAGGAGCATGCCAAGATCTGGTTCAAGCTCTTACACGGCGGTGCTGTTCCGGCAACTCCGGAGAACCTGAAGGATGCAGCTGACGGCGAAAACTATGAGTGGACGGAGATGTACAGAGAGTTCGCTGATGTGGCCGATAAAGAGGGCTTCGCGGATATTGCCGCTACAATGAGAAGGATCGCTGACATCGAGAAGTCCCATGAGGAGAGATACAGAAAGCTTCTCGACAACATTGAGAAGGATATTGTCTTCAAGGACGGCCCGGATACAGTGTGGGTCTGCCGCAACTGCGGATACATCTACTGCGGGCCGGAAGCTCCGGAGAAGTGTCCTGCCTGCGCTCATCCCAAGGCTTATTTCGAGAGAAGAAAAGTCAACTACTGATCAGAATATTTGGAAAAAGCACTCCTTCGGGAGTGCTTTTTTTGACTATGAAAAGAAGGAATATTTCCCACAGATCTATGCTATAATAGTGTTCCATGATTGGCGGTTGTCAATGTAGCAGGAAAGGGGTGCTCTATGGCGAACAGTATGCCTTTTGCGGAGGCGTTTCCGCGGCTTTCACTCGATGAAAAAGTGCAGAAGCTCATGAATGAGGCGCAGGTGGACCGGGTTGTCGTCAACCAGGCCAGGAACCGTCTGCGCATCTATCTGTCCGCCACTACCTGGATCCGCAAGTCCTACATCCACAAGGTGGAGGAGGCGATCAGGGACCAGGTCTTCGGCAAAGTGGACATGGAAGTCAGGATTGTTGAGAGATTTCATCTGTCCAGGTCCTTTACCCCTGAGAACTTTTATGAGTCCTACAAGAGCAGTATGAAGTGGGAGCTGAAGGTCGTGAGCCCGCTCCTCTATCAGGTCTTCTGTCACTCTGAGATCACATTTCCCGACGAGAAGACTCTGCACATTGAGGTGCCGGAGAGCTGCGTGTCCGAGGAGAAGAAAGACATGCTCACGACTTACCTCGAGAAAGTCTTTATCGAGCGGGCAGGCTTTAAGAACCTCCACATCGAGGAGGTATTCTTCAAGGTCAATGACGACGAGCTTTATCACGACGTGGACGCTCAGATCGAGGCTAAAGTTAATAACGTGATCCACCGCCACTCTGAGGAGAAGAAAGAGAAAGAAGAGGAGCAGGTGAAGAAGCTGCCGACACCGGAAGAGCAGAAGAACTACCGGAGGAAAGCAGCCCTCAACATGAATGACCCGACAGTCATTTATGGCAAAAACTTCGATGACGAGCCGGAAAAGATTGCCGAAATCGGCGATGAGCCCAAAACCATCACCATCCGCGGCGAAGTCTTCGAGACAGAAGAGCGCGAGACCAGGACCGGAAGAATTATCTTCACTGTCTCCGTCACTGACTACACCGACTCCCTTCGCTTTAAGCTCTGGTTCGACAAGGGCGAGGAGGCGGATTATCTGTCTGTCTTTAAGAAAGGTGCCACCTTCGCCATTCGCGGCCTTATGGACTTCGATCCCTATGACAGGGAAATGATGCTGAAGAGTGTCTTTGGCATTAAGAAAATTCCGGCCTTTAAAGAAGATCGCCAGGATACTTGCTCTGAAAAGAGAGTTGAGCTGCACTGTCACACGAAAATGTCCGATATGGACGCGGTGTCGAGTGCGACGGATATTATTAAGCAGGCCTACAGGTTTGGTATGAAGGCTCTTGCCATCACCGACCACGGCGTCGTTCAGTCCTTCCCTGAGGCCCACAAGGCATTGGGAGGCAAGGGAGGAATCCCCAAGGACGCCGAATTCAAGGTCATTTACGGCATGGAGGGGTACCTGGTCGACGACATGAAGAACCTGGTCGGCGGATCCATGGAAGGGAATGTCACGGATTCCGTGGTCATTTTCTCCTTCGTGACGACAGGAGCCAGCCCGGTCCATCATGATATCATCGAGATCGCGGCCCGCCGCGTCGAGAGCGGGCAGATCGCCGCTGAGTTCGAGACTCTGGTGAACCCGGGCAGGCCTATTCCCTTTGCCATGCAGACGGAGACGGGCATCACCGACGACATGGTCATCTCCGCCCCGAAGCTCGACGAAGCCCTGGATCAGTTTCTCACTTTTGCAGGGGACATGCCCCTGATTGCCTATGACTGTGATCAGGAGATGAACTTCCTGCTTGCCGCCTGCAGCAAGTATGGAAAGGAAAAGCCGCATCAGACGACCGTGGATATCCCGGGCATCGTGCGCTACCTGATTCCGGACATCGGCAAGATCAAATTCAAGACTCTGGTCAAGCACATGAAGGTCACCTGCCGCGACGAGATGCGGGCCGACCCGAGAAGCGAGGCCATGGCTCTCATCTGGATCCGTCTCGTCGACATGATGGAGGACCAGGAGATCCATACATTTAAGGAGCTCAACGACAAGGGACAGATCTCGCCCGAGCGTGCGAAAAATCTGCCCTACTATCATATCATCCTGCTTGCGAAAAATGTGCCGGGCAAGTACAACCTCTACACCCTGGTGTCGGAGTCCCACCTCCACTATTTCCGCAGGAGGCCCCTCATTCCGAGGTCTCTTCTCAATAAGTACAGGGACGGCATAATTTTGGGGTCGGCCTGCTCGGCGGGAGAACTCTACCGCGCCATCCTGGCGGGGGCGTCGGAGACGGAGCTGGCCAGAATTGTCCAGTACTACGACTATCTGGAAGTGCAGCCCATCGGCAACAACGGTTTCCTCCTCAGGGATCCCAAGAGCGGCATCAGCAATGAGGAGGGCTTGAGGGACATCAACCGGCGCATCGTCGAGCTGGGCGAAGAATTCCATAAGCCCGTGGCCGCCACATGCGACGTGCATTTTCTCAATCCGGAGGACGCCATCTACCGTTCCATTATTCAGTCCGGTCACGGCTACAAGGACGAGGGACAGCCGCCCCTCTATCTGCATACGACCGATGAGATGCTGAAGGAGTTCAGCTATCTGGGACCGGACAAAGCGAAAGAGATTGTCGTCACCAACACAAATAAGATCGCAGACATGATCGAGGACATATCGCCCATTTACCCGGACAAGTGCCCGCCATCCATCCCTCACTCGGAGGAGGACCTGCAGAACATGTGCTACGACAAGGCTCACCGCTGGTACGGCAGGGAGCTGCCGGAGATCGTAAAAGAGCGGCTCGACCGCGAGCTCACATCCATCATCAAGAACGGCTACGCTGTCATGTACATCATCGCCCAGAAGCTGGTCAAAAAGTCCAATGACGATGGCTATCTGGTCGGTTCGCGTGGATCCGTAGGGTCCTCTTTCGTCGCGACCATGGCGGATATCACAGAGGTCAATCCACTGCCACCGCATTACAGGTGCCTCAATCCCGACTGCCTCTACAGCGAGTTTGACTCCGAAGAGACGAAGTCGGCTCACCTTGACGGCCGCTGCGGCTGCGATATGCCGGATAAGGTCTGTCCCATGTGCGGGCAGCCTCTCTACAAGGACGGATTTGACATTCCCTTTGAGACGTTTCTGGGATTTGCCGGAAATAAGGAGCCGGATATCGATCTCAATTTCTCGGGCGACGAGCAGAACGTGGCCCAGCAGTATACAGAAGTCATTTTCGGAAAAGGACAGACATTCAAGGCGGGGACCATCGGCACGGTTGCGGACAAGACGGCCTACGGCTATGCCCTCCACTACTTTGAGGACAAGGGCATGACCAAGCGCAGATGCGAGCTGGAGCGCCTGTCGGCGGGCTGCGTCGGCGTGAGGAGGACGACCGGCCAGCACCCGGGCGGCGTCGTCGTCCTGCCCAAGGGCATGAACATCAACTGGTTCACGCCGGTCCAGCACCCGGCCAACGACGTCAATTCGCCCTTCATCACGACCCACTTCGACTACCACTCGATCGACAGCAACTTGCTGAAGCTCGATATCCTCGGACACGATGATCCGACCATCATCCGCATGCTGCAGGATCTGACCAACACCGATCCCCACGATGTGCCGCTCGACGACAAGGACGTCCTGTCCCTCTTCTCCGGCACAGAAGCTTTGGGAATTGAGCCCAAGGAGATCGACGGCTGTGAGATGGGCACCCTGGGTGTGCCGGAGTTCGGCACTCAGTTCGTCATGGGCATGCTCAAGCAGACCCACCCCGGGACATTTTCTGAGCTCATCCGCATCTCGGGCTTGAGCCACGGCACAGACGTCTGGCTCAACAACGCCCAGTACTACATCGAGAAGGGCTACTGCACTCTGCCGACATCCATCTGCTGCCGCGACGACATCATGCTCTACCTCATCAACAAGGGTCTCGACAAGGAGCACAGCTTCAAGATCATGGAGTCCGTGCGAAAGGGCCGCGGCCTCACGGCGGACCAGGAGAAAGAGATGCGCGACCACGGGGTCGAGGACTGGTACATCGA
This sequence comes from uncultured Lachnospiraceae bacterium, assembly GCA_900313955.1. Taxonomy (GTDB): domain Bacteria; phylum Bacillota; class Clostridia; order Lachnospirales; family Lachnospiraceae; genus Chordicoccus. Next base: position 6,022 of record OMTP01000180.1, read on the forward strand.
GTCCTGCCTCAAGATCAAGTACATGTTCCCCAAGGCCCATGCGGCGGCCTACGTCATGAACGCCTTCCGCATCGCCTACTACAAGATCCACTACCCGCTCGCCTATTATGCGGCTTACTTCTCCATCCGGCTCAAGACATTTAATTATGAGACCATGTGTCTGGGACGCGACAAGCTGGAGTATTATGCAAATGAGATCAAGAAGAATCCTAATCCCTCGCCCAAGGACGAACAGATGCTCGACGATATGAGGCTCGTGAGGGAAATGTACGCGCGCGGTTACGAGTTCACCAGGCTCGATCTCTACAGGGCAGGAGCCAGACGCTGCAAGATCATCGATGGGAAAATCATGCCGGCCCTCAATTCGATTGGCGGCCTGGGCGACAGCCAGGCGGACGCCATTGAGAAGGAGGCAAAAAAGGGTCCCTTCCTTTCCAAGGATGACTTCCGGGAGAGGTGCCATGTCTCCGGTACCATTATCGATCTTCTGGAGGAGCTGGGCATCCTCACCGACATCCCTGAGAGCAACCAGATCTCGCTCTTTGATCTGGCGTGAGGTTACTTTAAGATATGAAAATACAACAGGATACAACAACATATACAGCCTCTCCCAATGAAGAGGTGCGCGGCAGGATTCGCCTCGTAAGTGACGACGGCAAGTTTCTCGAGGGCTACGTTTATACCGATGAGCCCCGCCTGTCTGCGAGAGAAGAGAAATTCTTCGGCAGGGAAGCGGTCATCCACTATGCGGTGAAGACATGCGGACTTATTGACGGAGACATCGTGCGCGGACATGTCATCATTGCGTCCGTGGAAGGCGAGCACGAGCTGCCGGTCGAAGTCCGCATAAGAGAAGTGGTCTGCCCGGAGAGTTTTGACCGGATCACGGATCTTCACGACTTTACTGAACTTGCCCGCCGCGACGCCCGCGAGGCTTTCCGCATGTTTAAGACAGAAGCCTTTATGCGAAAGCTTACGCAGGGAAACACAAAGGCGCAGACACTCCTTCGAGGTTTGAAAGCCCAGCCGGTTACCATCGAGAGTATGGAGGAGTTCCTTGTCCTTCTGGGCCTGAAGAACCGCGTCGAGGTCTCCCTTGTGAAGGCGTCCATGAATTTCAATAAGCTGACAGAGCCGGTCGAGGAGTACGCTGCCCTCAGGCGGTCCGGCTGGGGGGCGCTTGTTCTGCATGTCTCGACGAAAAGCCCCCTCCTCGAGCTGCCCTGCGGGACCCTCACGGACGACGACTTCGTGGGATCCGTCTGTGATCTTCCCTTCCGTATCCGCACGGATCTCCTTGAGAAGGGCCAGAGGACAGGAACCATTCATATTCGCGGCGTCGGCGTCGACCTTGCTCTTAAAGTGACCGCATCCATGGCCGGGAGCGACAAGGGGGGAAGCTGTGTCCGCATGGGCAGAAAGCGCGCCCTCTTTCTGCGTACCGCCCTCGATTTCGAGTGCGGGAGAATCCATCTCGACGATTTTCGGCGGACGGAGCGCAATCTCATTCTGGAAATGCGGGAACCGTGGTTTTCCCCGCTGGAAAAAGCATTTGCCTCTGCCTATGTGTTTGGAAAATGCGGCGACCGCGAGGGCTACATGGCCGCCCTTGATGTCATGAACAAAGAGAAAGGGCGCATTTCCACACCCAATGAAGCGTACCTCCTGAGACATTTTCTGAAAAATGCGCCTTTTGAGGCGGTGGAAGATGAAGGGCTGGGAGAGGATCTCCAGACGGAACTCCGACAGAACCCGGCCAATGTCCTTCTCCTTGTGCTGGCGGTCAAAGAGAATCCGGACGCGAGGCGGCTGCCGCTGTCTCTTCTTGAGAGTATGCGGCGTGCCTTTGACGCCGGCTGCACGAGTCCCTTTCTCTACGCGGAGGCCTGGCAGCTCTACGCGGAGGATCCGTCGCTTCTGGACAGGATGGACTCTTTTACAAAGCAGGTGCTCATCTTTGCGGTCAAAGAGGAGATTCTTACAGAAGAGATCGCCCTGCGCGCGTCCTTTCTGGCGGATCTCGAGAAGATGTATACGCCGCTTGTCTTTCGGATTCTTGCCGGGGCGTACGGGATGTACCCCATCGATTCCATTCTGGAGTCTCTCTGCCGTCTCCTCATCAAGGGACCGGCAAGGGATCCCAAGTGCTTTCCCTGGTACGCGCGGGCTATTGACCGGGATTTTCGCATCACCCGCCTCTACGAGTACTACATCGAGACCATGCCGGAGAGCTATCAGAAGGTGCTTCCTTTAAGCGTGCGCCTCTACTTTGCCAGGGACACATCGCTCTCTGATAAGAGCCGGGCCTTTCTCTACGCCAACATCGTGAGGAACAGAAATGAGGACCCGGAGACATTTGCCAGGTATGAGGACATCATGAGGGCTTTCTCGAAAGAAGCCCTGGCCGCGGGTAAGATGGGAACGGACTACGCTGCCCTTTACCAGACGTTTGCCGATCTCAGCGATACAAAGGTCGCGGAGCAGTTCGCGGAAGTCGTCTTTACGGAACAGATCTTCTGCGACAATCCCCGCGTGAGACGCGTCATCTGCGTGACGCCGGAGCTCGCGGAAGAGGAGTCATCCGCTCTCGTGAAGGGGGCCGCCTTCATTCAGCGCTATACGGATGCTTCTGAACTTCTCTTTGAAGATGCGGAGGGCAGGCGCTACAGGTCGGGCGTCTCCTACAGCGAGGCGCCCCTCATTGACCGGGCACTCTTTTTATCGAAACTGACAGGCCGCCACCTGTCCCATCCGGGCGTCCTCATTACCTGCCTCAAGGACAGGCCGGAGATTGATGAGGAGAATCTGAGCGAGTGGGCGGAGGCGGCGGAGTCCGACACATATGCGGTGAGCTTCCAGCAAGAGGCGCGGATGCGGCTTCTCACTTATGCTTCCCTGCACACGGACAATGAGGATCTGGACGCTTTTATCGACGGTCTCGACGACGAGGAGTACGCCCGCGTTCATCCCGGCCTTCTCCTCGGGACCTTTATGGGATATGGCCTTGTTGACCGGGCTTTTGAACTGGTTGACCGCTGCGGGACAGAGCACATGCGCACAGAGGACCTCATCCGACTGACGAGTTTTCTTATTGAGGAGGAAGGAGATGAAGAAAATAAGAACATCCTCCTCCTTGCGACCCGCGTCTTTGCGAGAGGCAAGTACGACGAGCGCATCCTGCATTATCTGGTTCTCTGGTACAACAGTTCTCTCTCCCGCATGATGGATGTGCGCCGTGCGGCGGAGGGTTTCTATATTGAAACGTACAGAATCGATGAGAGAATCCTGGCAAGATGCATTTTCTCGGGGACAACGGTGGAGGACGGTTCCAGAATTCTTCGCCATTACAGTGAGAAGGGGGGCAATCCCAACATTCTCGTTCCCTATGTGAAGATTGCATCGGCGGCCGCATTTGATAAAAATGAGACCGTCGACCCCTACCTGGGTCACGTGCTTGGAGACCTCTTCGATGAGGAGAGATGTGAGTTCGTCATGAAAATGGCTTATCTTCAATATCTGGCGGGCAAGGGAGAACTCACGGTCCGCGAGGAAATGCAGGTCGACAGCATCATGGACGAGTGCATGCAGGAGAGCATTCTCTTTGCCTTTATGAAAAAGCTGCCGCCGTCTTTTGTGTCTTCGTATCATCTTCTGGACAAGGAGATCCTTGAGTTTCGCGAGGATCCTGACGCCGAGGTGATTCTGCACTATTCGTTTGATGAGAAGGCCGATGACGAAAGGTTTACCAGTGAACCCATGCGTCGGATCTTCCGCGGCGTTCATCAGAAGATCTTTACTCTCTTCTACGGAGAGAAGCTGACCTGGTACGTCACAGTGCGCGTGGGAGAGCGAAAGTACATCTCTCCCCACAGGACAGAGACAGGAGCCTATCCTGATTTTACCGGCCGCAGCCGCTATCAGAGGATCAATCAGATGCTGCGCCTTGCGCGTGAGGGAAATGAGGAGGAGCTGAAGGAGCGTCTCCTGGATTATCGCCGGAGCGTACGGCAAATAGATACTCTTTTTTCGCTTAAGGAGGAGCCGTGAAAGAAGTTCGCAACTTGATTCTGGGATTTGAGATTGCACGTGATTTCTCCCAGATCGCTTATTATGACAGAAAGGCCCAGGAGCCAGTCTCGGTCGCGACTCGTGTGGGAACCAACCTCTTTACCTTTCCGACGGCTCTCGCAAAAAAGAAAGGGAGAGAAGAATGGCACTTTGGCGTCGACGCCGAGTATTTTTCGGAGCGGGGAGAGGCCGTGTCCGTCCCGCATTTTTTTGAGGCGGTTCAGACCAATACGACCGTCAGGTTTGACGGGCAGGAATATGAGACGCGGACACTGCTCGCTATTTTCATGAGGGAAGCCCTGAAGCTTCTCGGGCTTCCGGAGCTGGTCAGGGCGACACTGGCAGTTACAGTGACCTGCGAGCGCCTGACCGGTGAATTTGCCATGAACGTGAAACGGGCGCTTCTCATGGATGGGTTTACGGCGGACAAAATCCTCATCGAGGACAACGAGGAGAGCTTCTACTATTACTGCTACTCCCAGCAGCCATCCATTTGGACGCGCGACATCGCCCTCATCCGCTTTGGCGGCAATTTTGTCCGCTTCCAGACGCTGACGGAAATGAGGAAAATGAAGCCCAATATTGCCTCGATCCATCCCAAGGGGACGATCACCCTTCCCGAGGAAAATGTCGACCGCGACAAGGCTTTCGCCGCTTTTGCCAGAAAATGCATCGGTACGGAAAATTTTTCCTCTGTCTTTATTACCGGCGAAGGCTTCGGCCGGGAGTGGGCCAGAGACTCGGTTCTGGTTCTTTGCGGGCAGGGCCGGCGCGTCTTCGAGGGAAACAATCTCTTCGTCAAGGGGGCAGTCTATGCAGGCCTCGAGAAGAAGGAACGACATGCCATGAAGAACCGGGTCTATTTCTGCCCGTATCTTCTGCAGAAAGGGGTCTGCGTCGATGTCATCCGTGGCGAGTCGCGCGAAGTGCTGCCTCTCATCGAGCCAGGACAGAGCTGGTTCGATGAGGGCCGCGCCATCGAGGGCATCCTGGACAGCACGAAGGACGTGATTCTGACCCTCGTCTCTATGGAGCCGGGCTGGCACAGCTCGGTCGTTATGCACTTAAGCGGTCTGCCTGAGCGCCCCGATCGCACTACCCGCATCCGCATCGAAGCTGCCTGCACTTCCGACCGTGAATGCCTTGTCACTGTCACCGACCTGGGCTTTGGAGAGCTCTGCCCTGCCACAGGAAGGACATGGACAAAAGAAATGTATCTTGGCCCTGGCAGGGCTGGTGAGGGAGCGGGGGCGTATCCTCCGCCATCGCCTGCTGATGAGGACGAAGGGACATGCCCTCAGCAAGGAGAGGAGGCGATGAACCGTGGCAGGAATTAAACTCTGTACGATCAAAAAAGCGGATCAGCCTTATTTCATACGCCCGGCGGCTGTCCGCGTCTACACGGCCGAGGAACTTGCCTTCTTTCTCTGGCAGAATCCATGGCTGATCGACGGGAGTATATTGAACACTTCCCTCACCCGCTGGATCGCCGAGGAGCTGGATATGAGCGATACGGCTCTCACCATGGAGTCGGCCATGCGACACGACAAAACAGAAGCCGAGATCCTGCGCCCATTCTATGAGGAAGTGGCCTATCTCACACGCGCCGAGTGGAAGCACTTTGCCGGGACGCTCGATCGGAAGGCGCAGGAATCGCGCTGGGGACTTCTTAAGAGAAAGGGAGACGCCCTGGCCCGCAACAAAAGGCTCATGGCTGCACAGACATGTTACCATGACGCCCTCGACAGCCTGCCCGCCGACCCAACCGGCTCTATGAATGCCTTCCGCGCCGAAGTATGGCATAATCTTGGCGTTCTTCATGTGAAAATGCTCGACGGCGAGGAGGGAATCCACGCCTTCCGGAAGGCCTTTTCCTTTGATCAAAACAGCGACAGGAAAAAGACACTCATGCTGGCCATGCGTCTCTTCCTGCCCAGAGAAAAATACGATCTCAGCGTCGCAGAACTGGAACCGACCGGGGAAGAACTTGCCGCCATTGAGGCCGCCTACGACACTCCGGTTGATGCCGGCGGCCTTCCCGCCGACCCCGTCGCCGAAGTTCACCGCCTGGCCCGCACCTACCACAGCGAGACTGGGAGCTGATCCGTATTGCCCCTTGACCTCTCATTTCGTGGTATGGTATCATGAAAATGCTTTAGCGTGGTGCATTGCTATCATGCTAAAAGAATGAAGCGTTTCTATAAGGAGAGGGGACAGTCATATGAAGAAGAAAATGATCAGTGTAGCACTGGCAGCGATTCTTGCGTTTTCAACGGTTGCTCTTTCAGGATGTGGTTCATCTTCATCGTCGAGTGATGTGGAGGACATTAAGAAGAACGGCAAGCTGGTTGTCGGCATCACAGATTTCGCGCCGATGGACTACAAAGAAGAAGGATCCGACGATTGGGTCGGTTTTGATGCTGACCTGGCCAGAAAGGTCGGCGAGGATCTCGGCGTCGATGTCGAGTTCAAGGAAATCGATTGGGACAACAAGCTGCTCGAGCTCAAGAACAAGAGCATCGACGTGGTCTGGAACGGCATGACCCTGACTGACGAGGTCAAGACGTCTATGGAGTGTACCAAGAGCTACTGCGGCAACGCGCAGACGGTCGTTCTGCCCAAGGACAAGGCAGAAGAGTACAAGGATGTTGATTCCCTGAAGGATCTGACGCTGGCCGTTGAGGCGGGATCTGCAGGTGAGGCGGCGGCCAAGGACAACGGCCTCAATTACACTGCGATGCAGTCGCAGGCGGACACCCTCATGGAAGTTCAGGCGGGAACATCCGACGGAGCCATCATTGACCTCCTCATGGCAGGTGCCATGATCGGCGAAGGTACATCCTATCCGGATCTCACGCACACGCTGGAGCTCACGACAGAGCAGTATGTCGTCGGCTGCCGCAAAGGCTCTGACCTTGCATCCTACATCAATGATGAGTTCGACAAGTTCAATAAAGACGGATCCCTCATGGAACTTGCCAGCAAGTACGGCGTCCAGGATGCTGTCATCACGGACTCCACATCGGAAGCATCCTCCACAAATTCCTAACTGTATCTTTTTATAAAAAGCAAAGGGGCTCATATCCATAGCCCCTTTATATTTATGCTTTGCAACACACCGGCCGGCTCAGCGTCCCTTTGGAAAAGTGTTTCCGAAGTGGATCCTCACGGGGATGTCCGCCTGGGAAATGTTTTTCCAAAGGGACGATACAGCTGGCCTTTTTGCCAAAGGAGTTGATTTTCTTATATGTTTGCAGACGTCACCTTTACCCTTTTTCAGGGCTTTCTGGTCACCTTAAAACTCTTTGTCCTGACCCTGGTCTTCGCTCTGCCCCTGGGACTTCTCATTTCCCTGGGCTGCATGAGCCGGATCAGACCTCTCAGGGCTGTTTTGAATTTCATCATCTGGATTATCCGCGGAACGCCGCTCCTTCTGCAGCTCCTCGTCATTTACTACATGCCCGGCATCATGCTGGACAACAACATCTGGGGTTCAGGAGACACAGGCCGCTTTATCGCGGGTCTCGTCGGATTTGTCATCAATTATTCCTGCTATTTCGCCGAGATCTATCGTGGCGGCATTCAGGCCATCCCGGTCGGTCAGTATGAGGCAGGCGAGGTTCTCGGCCTCACGCGCGGACAGATCTTCCGCAGGATTGTCCTCCTTCAGGTCATCAAGAGAATCATTCCTCCCATGGCCAACGAGATCATCACCCTGGTCAAGGATACTTCTCTTGTCCGCATCATTTCCGTCTACGAACTGATCTGGGCCGGCCAGAAATACATCAAGGCCGCAGGCCTCATCTGGCCGCTCTTCTACACCGGCATTTTCTATCTGCTGTTCACAGGCATCCTGACGATTCTCTTTAGCTATCTGGAGAAGCGTCTCGATTACTTCCGCTGCTGATAAGGGGGCATTTTCATGGCTTTACTTGAAGTGAAAAATTTGAAGAAGAGCTTCGGCAGAACCGAAGTTTTGAAAGACATTTCCTTTGACCTCCCCAAGGGGCAGGCCATTTCCATTATCGGATCCTCGGGCAGCGGCAAGACGACCCTGCTTCGCTGCCTCAATTTTCTGGAGACGCCGGACGCCGGCACGATTACGGTTGCTGACGAGGTTCTCTTTGACGGAGCCAGAAAGGAGTTTTCCGACGAGGAGATCCGTCAGAAGCGCCTGCACTTTGGCATGGTCTTCCAGCAGTTCAACCTCTTCCCTCAGTATACGGCTCTGGAAAATGTGATGCTGGCGCCATCGATTCGTGCCGGCGGCAAGGATCTGGACGCCATTCGGGACAATGCGGAGATGCTTCTGGACCAGATTGGTCTTTCTGAGCGCAAGAACAATTATCCCCACCAGCTTTCCGGCGGTCAGCAGCAGCGTGTCGCCATTGCCCGGGCCCTGGCCCTGAAACCGGATATCCTCTGCTTCGACGAGCCCACGTCGGCTCTCGACCCGGAGCTGACCGGCGAGGTGCTGAAGGTCATCCGAGAGCTGGCAGACAAGCACACGACCATGATTATTGTTACGCACGAGATGGCCTTTGCCCGCGACGTCGCCGATGAGGTCATCTTCATGGATGGCGGCAACATTGTCGAGAAGGGCGATCCCCATGAGGTCATCGACAACCCGAAGGAGGAGAGGACGAAGCGCTTCCTGCGCAATTACAGCAAAAACAGGGAGTAATAAATTCGTAACTGTTCAGCAGGCCTGACGAAGGAGCGATAAAAAAGCACTTCCGAAGTGGACCTTTGAGGGGTGGCCGCGGAGGAAGT
>OMTP01000182.1 GCA_900313955.1 uncultured Lachnospiraceae bacterium
CCTGCTTTTGCGGCGAAAATTACTAAGTGAAGGAAGAAGGCCTTTGTGCGAAGCGCCGAAGTGACCCACCCGTGAACAGTAACGTCTTATCCAACTCACAGGATTTCCTTAATCTTAAAAGCGATGTAGATTCTGTTCTTTTCCGAAACCGAGAGCTCCTCTGTCCCCAGCAGCTCTTTGATCTTCTTCACATGATTGTTGACTGTATTCCTGTGGATGTACAACTCCTTCCCCACCTGTCCGGGTGAGCAGTCCATGTTGATGTACTGCTCCAGGAAAGCCAGCATATCCGTGTGGTGCATCTCATCGTACATCTCCACTTTTCCAAGCGTTCTGTTGTAGAAACTCCTGAGCAGGTCCTTGTCCTCGATGCCGATCAGCAGTCTCTCTATCTCAAGAGTGTTGTAGTAGAGAATATTCTCCTCTCTCCGTCTGGCCAGCTGCTCTGTCTTGAGGCTCTCCATAAAATGCGTATGCTGGCTCATAAAACCGGAAGAGCTCTCGCCGACGCCGATGGTGACAAACCAGTCCTTCTCATGATAGTGAACGCTGCGCAGGATGGCGTCCACACAGTCTGAGATTTCTTTCTCAGAAAAATTGACCAGAACCAGAATCACCCTCTCATCGTAGGTAAAGGACAGTATCTTGTCGCGGATCAGCCTCGCCTCATGTTCCGCATAGTGGGTCAGCATCTCAACATTGGCGCCATCCCATCCCTTCTCTGTCCTTGCCCCAATCGAAAGAATCGTGTAGAGATCAGAATCCCGATAGCCATACTCCTTGAGTTTTTCCTCCCGGTTCTCTGCGCTCGGTCCCTCGAAAATGATGTCCTTGAAAAGCTGAGAAGCTGTGAGTTCCTCGGCAAAGTCTTCGAAGATAATATTGCCGAAATAGCGGGTCATATCAACCAGATGGGTCTCCCACGGAATCGTATAGAGAGGCAGCTCTCTGTCGTTGCAGTAGGCAATAATTTTCTCAGGAATCTCTTCGATGTAAGGACCAATATTGATGACAAAAGCACTGGCCCCGGCTGTACAGAGTGTTTTTGTAAACTCCATGAGCCAGTTGTCATCGCGGCACATGAGGCCAGTTGTAAAGATCACCTCACCGCCCCGCAAAAAATTTCCGACATCCTTGTCCTCAAAAAGATGCACCCATTCCACGAGACCATCAAGTCCGGAAGCTCCTGCGACAAGTTTTGCCTTATAGAGCTTTCCCGCTCTTGAAAAAAGCTTTCTTACGGTAACAGACACATTTCACCTCCTGTCTGCCTCAAAGGGGGCTGCTTATAAGAAAAAGCCCGCACCCAATCCCTTGCGGTCATGAATGTGGGCTCTTTACCTATCATAACAAATGTTTATGATTTTGTCTTCTGCAGATAGTCAAGCGCATCTTTCATCATGGTCACGCTGCCCTCGACGCCAAACTTGGCAACATCAATCATCATATGCTTGTCAAAGCGGTCGCCTCGGTTCTTGCCGGTGATGTACTTGTAATAATCATGCTTCTGGCGGTCAACACGTTTAATCAGCTTCTCTGCCTCATCGTAGGTGAGGCCATTGCTCTCGCTGATATGCCTGATGCGGTAACTCATCGGCGCATAGAGGAAGAAAGCGACGACATTGGAATATTCGCGTAGATAATAATCGGCGCAGCGCCCGAAGATGACGCAGGTCTTTTTCCTGGCGGCGATCTCACGGATGACATCCGCCTGAGCCTCAATCGCCTTGTCGGAGAAGAAAGAGGTTGTGGATCCATATCCAAAATCTCTGAACAGAGTTCCAATATGGCGTCCGCCTACAGATTCGTCGACTCTCTGAATGATACTCTGATTGACGCCCGCCTTTTCTGCTGCCAGATCAATGAGTTCCTTGTCGTAAAAATGAATGCCCAGATCCGAAGTCAGGTTGCGTGCAATCTCGCGGGCACCGCAGCCAAACTCACGGTTGATAACAATAATTGTATAATCGCTCATACTAATTCCTTTCCCATGAAAATGTGGCCTTATCTTTTGCTTCTGCTCATCTTCCGCTCAACCAGCTTGAGAAGGGCTGCGAGGAGCATGGAAATGACGAGATAGATGATTGCGACAAGTGTGTACGACTCAATTGTAGTAAATGTCTGGGAAATATAAGCCTGTGTCGTCTGCAGGAGCTCCGGTGCGGTGATGTAGGCCATGAGGGATGTATCCTTGACCAGAGTCATGAGGTAGTTGCCAAAGACCGGAATTGACTGGCGTGTCGCCTGCGGAATGACAACCTTGAACATGGCCTGCCTGGGTGAGAAACCGAGAGCAAGCGCTGCCTCCGTCTGTCCCCTGTCGATGGACTCGATCGCGGAGCGGATGACTTCGGATATATAGAAGCCGTAGTTGATAGAGAGACCAATGATACCTGCAACCGTCGACGAGATACGGCAGTTGTAATCAGGGTTGCCAAACCAGTAGGCGAAGATCTCGATCAGAAGCGGGAAGACATAGTAAATGTAAATTAACTGAACCAGAAGCGGCGTTCCACGGATGATCTCCTGGAAAAAACCAATGATGCCGTGCAGCACTTTGGAGTGGGAAACCTTTCCGAGGGCAAGGATAAAACCGATGAGAATGGCCAGGATGAAAGATACAATCGTGACCAGAAGGACCATACGGAGGGCGCTTCCCATAAGTTTTGGAAAAAGTTCCTGCATAACTTTTCCCGGATCAAGATTCTGAATAACCTGCATTTTCATTCACCTCATTTCAGCTGGTAAATCTGGAGAGAAATGCCTTCGTTCTCTCATTTTTCGTATGATTGAAAACTTCATCGGAGGTTCCTTCCTCGACGATGTAGCCCTGGTCCATGAAAATGACATGGCTCGCGACGTCTCTTGCAAATGCCATCTCATGAGTGACAACCAGCATGGTCATACCTTCTTTGGCCAGATCTCTCATGACATTCAGGACCTCGCCGACCAGCTCAGGATCGAGAGCGCTTGTCGGCTCATCGAAGAGAATTGCCTTGGGGTGCATCGCCAGGGAGCGGGCAATAGCGACACGCTGTTGCTGACCGCCGGATAGACTGCTCGGATAGACGTCTGCCTTATCCATGAGTCCTACCTTGTCCAGAAGGGAAAGTGCCTCTGTCTTTGCTTCATCCTTATCCTTCTTCAACAGCTGAATGGGGGCAAAGGTCACATTCTGCAGAACGGTCATAAATGGAAAAAGGTTGAAGCGCTGGAAGCACATGCCCACTTGCTGGCGGTACTTCATGACGTTAAACTGCTTGTCCAGGATGTTCGTTCCGTTAAATAAGATCTCTCCTCCGGTCGGCTGCTCAAGAAGGTTGATGCAGCGAAGAAATGTGGATTTGCCGGATCCCGACGGCCCGATGATGGCGAGAACGTCGCCTTCATTGACGGATGCGTTGATGTCTCTTAAAACCTCAAGATCCCCGTAACTTTTCTTGAGATGATTGACTTCGATGAGTGCCATATGAATTCCTCCTGTCTTTGTAACTGTTCAGGACGGCTCCTGAATGATGATGCAGGGCTTTGTATGCCCTGCACCATTGCATTTTTTATTCTTCTCTTGTGTTGACAGTGGACTTGTAGCGGTCTTCCGGAACCTGATGGAGTTCAGGATTGAGATTGCAGTCCTTCATAGCCTGGTCGATGAAGCCTTCTGATCTCATCGCTTCGATCGCGTTGTTGACTTCCTTCATGAAGGCGATGTTGTCGAAGGAGACGGACGGTGCGATGTAACCGACCTCAGCATCTGTATCCTTGTAGTTCTCCGCAAGCTTGAGACCCTTGAAAGCCTCCGGTGTGCGGGCCATCATATCCTCGACGATGGTGGAGTCTGTGAGGAAGGCGTCAATCTTACCGTACTGAAGTGCTGTGAGAGAGGAGGACTGATCGCCGGTTGCTCTTGCTTCCTTGATGAGTCCATCGGATGCCCACTGCTCAACTCTGGTCTGCCATGCAGTACCCGGTGTGTAGCCGACGACTGTGGAGCTCGGGTCAAAGGTATCCTGGCCGTCAATCTTGCTGTCTTCCGGAACAACAAGGGCACCACCCTGTGTATACCAGATATCGCCGAAATAGACCTGCTTTCCGCGATCCTCTCTCTGATACATACCGTCTGTGATCATATCGATGTTGTTCTCATTGAGGTTGATGATGAGCTCGGAGAACTTGATGAGCTTCATCTCCACCTTGGGGATTCCCAGTCTCTTTGCGACTTCCATGATGATCTTGGCGTCGATTCCGCTGAACTCGCCGGTCTTGTTGTCGATGTAAGCGTAGCTGTCTCCTGAGGATCCAACGACCAGAACGCCCTTGTCGCGGATCTTCTGCAGAGCTTCGGACGGTGTGTTGTTCTCGCTGTACTTGTTTGCCTCATCGCCGGTTGCAACGCCTTCCACTGTGAATGTTCCGTCGGTTGTATTGACATTTCCTTCTGTTGTTGTGCCGGATGTCGCCTCAGAAGTTGCCGCCGAGGTAGAAGCCGTAGAAGTAGTGGAAGATGACCCACAGGCACTTAAGCCAAGCGCGAGAACTGCCGCCATGAGTGTCGCAAGAATTTTCTTTTTCATAATCTGTGATCTCCTTTCAAAACTGGTTCCTGAAGGATAAAAAGAGGCAATGAGTTTTTTCCAACTCATTGCCTCTTTGCAATCCGTATTTCTTTTCATTCAGGTTTTGTTTGATTTGATGGTTGCGATTATACGGCATCAGTTCCATCTTTTCAATAGATACTTGACTAAATTTTAATGTGCAAATGCATATATATCTTGTCTATCTGACCATTTATTTTTAAAAATAGTCCTGTATGCTGGACGATTCCATCCTTTTTATCGGAAATAATTGATGCATTTGTAGTCACGGATAGTGCAAACCGACAGCTTGTCTGTTCATGTGAACATTTCCCTGTATACATGATGCATCTCTTTTCTCTTTGTAACATTTTCAGAGATTCTTTTTCATAGTTACATCAGAGGCTGCACATTGAACTAAAATCTGTCGCATATGCCATCTGTCTACCATATTTTTTACAAGATATAGAGAAACTCATTCATCCCCTGTGGTTAAGTTTATCTACCCAGGTCAATTTCTTTCACGCCTGGTAACTGTTCAGGACGGGCTCTTTGCGGAGAGAAAAACATGTCCTCAGCGTCGAATTGTCCTTGCGAGCGAATCTTCGTCATCGATCAGGCCTTCTTTTGAGCCGAGGAGGACATGTTTTTCTCGAA
>OMTP01000184.1 GCA_900313955.1 uncultured Lachnospiraceae bacterium
GCGCTCCGGAAGAAGGCCTTTGTGCTCCGCGCCGGGGTGCCCTGTGAACTGTAACAAAAGGATGCCTGTCACCAGACAATTTAGAAAATTCTTCATTGTCTGGTGACAGACCCCTTTTTGTTTCAGTCGAAGGACTGCTCGGTGCGGTTGATGATTTCGTCCTGCAGGGGCTTGTCGAGGTTGTGGAAGAAATCGCTGTAGCCGGCGACGCGGACGATAAGGTCTCTGTAGTCGTCGGGGTGCTTCTGGGCCTCGATGAGGGTCTGGCGGTCGATAACGTTGAACTGGATGTGGTGGCCGTCCATGGCGAAGTAAGTGCGGATGAGGCTGGCCAGATTGTCGAGTCCCTTGTCGCCGGCGAGGACGCCCGGCGTAAACTTCTGGTTGAGAAGGGTGCCGCCCGTTGAGGCGTGATCCATCTTCGCGCAGGAGGCGATGACCGCGGTCGGGCCGCTCACGTCGGCCGCCTTCTCCGGGGAAATGCCCTCGGAGACCGGAACATGCGCCAGACGCCCGTTGGAGGTCGCAAGGAGCACGTCACCAAAATAGACGTGACAGGTGGTCGGCAGCATGTCGATGTGGTAGGTACCTCCATTGACCGTCGGTCTGCCTGTGACGGTGTCGCGGAAGAGGTCAAAGACGTCCTTCATGACGGCGTCCGCGTAGTCGTCGTCGTTGCCGTACTTGGGCGAGTGGTCGTGGACCATGCGGAAGACGTCGTCGTGGCCGACATAGTTGTCCTTCATGGCGGCCAGAAGTTCCGTCATGGTCAGATCCTTCTTGTCGTAGACATGGTACTTGATGGCGGCGACACTGTCCGTCACTGTCCCGATGCCAACGCCCTGGATGTAGCGGGTGTTGTAGCGTGCTCCGCCGGCGTTGTAGTCGCGGCCCTTTTTGATGCAGTCGTCCGTCACAATCGAGAGGAAGGGAGCGGGCATTTCCGTCGCGTAGAGCTTCTCGATGACGTTGTTGCCCTGGACCTTCATGTCGACGAAGTACTTCATTTGCCTGACAAAGGCGGACCAGAGATCATCCATGGTCGCAAAGTCCTCTGCATTTCCCGTATGAGGACCCAGCTGCTGCTCCGTGCAGGTGTCGTAGCCGTCATAGAGGGCCAGCTGGAAGATCTTGGGAATATTGAGGTAGCCCGTTAAAATGTAAGCTTCCTTGCCCCAGCAGCCGGTCTCGACGCAGCCGGAGGATCCGCCGCAGCGGGCGTCGTCGAGGGACTTGCCTGCATTTAAGAGCTCCTCGACGATCTCGTCTGTGTTGTAAAATGCGGGCTGTCCCCATCCGGCGCGGGAGATGGCGCACGCGCGCTTCAGGAATTTCTGCGGCGTGCGGCGGCTGATCTGCACGTTGGAGTTGGGCTGGACCAGTTTCATCTCGTCCATGCAGTCCAAAATGAGGTAGCTGACCGCGTTGACGCCGTTCGATCCGTCCGGTTTGATGCCGCCCGTGTTGATGTTGGCAAAATCGGTGTAAGTTCCGGACTCCTTCAAAGTCACGCCGACCTTGACAGGCGCCGGCTGGTTGTTGAACTTGACCCAGAGGCACTCAAGAAGTTCCCTGGCGCGCTCGTCGTCGAGAATGCCCGCTTCCGTGTCCTTCTCATAGAAGGGGATGAGGTGCTGGTCGAGTCTGCCCGGGCTGAAAGCGTCCCAGGGATTGAGCTCGGAAGTAACCGCCAGATGCGTGAACCAGTAAGCCTGCAGGGCCTGCCAGTAGGTCTCTGGCTTGTGAGCCGGCACGACGGCGCAGTTCACTGCAATTTGCAGAAGCTCCGCCTTTCTCGTCGGATCCGTCTCCGCCGCTGCCTTCTTTAGCGCCAGATCATGGTAACGCTGTCCAAGGATGCAGATGGCGTCGCAGTCGATGGCCATGGCCTTCAGCTCCTCGGCCTTGCTGAGCGCGTCCATGTCATTTAAGTAGTCGAGCTCGCCCAGGGCCTTCTCAATGTCTTCTTTGTATTCTGCGTAGCCGCGCGTCCAGATGCGGTCGCCGCCGCAGGTGTGGCCCGGTCCTCTCTGCTCCATGAACTCAGTGAACATGCCGGCCGCGTAGCTCTTCTGCCACTCTGGTGTCATGCGTGCAAGAATCTTCTCGCGCATGGATTTGCCCGTCCAGTAGGGAATAATCTCCTCCTTCTGGACCTCGATGTCCTCCGGCTCGACGTGGTAGGGCACGATCTTGCGTTCGGTCATGATGTGCATGTCCTCGACTGTGTGGCAGCAGAGCTCCGGGAACGTCGGCGACGCCTGGGGATCCTTGCCCTTCTCGCCGACAATCAGCTCGTCGTCGCCCAGATACAGGGTCTTCTTCGAGAAATATTCCTTGAGAAAGAGCGCCCTTGTGACAGGAACCGAGAACTTGCCCTCATTTTCCTTATAGAACTCTGTCTCGATGCGGGCGCGCTCAAGATCAATATGGACTGGCGTCTCGGTGCTGATCCTGCGCAGCCTTCTGATGCGGTCGTTCATGCCTCTCTCTTCCATATTCCTAAACCTCCACTTACTTTATGAAAATGCCTTATCCGCCAATATTAACTTTCGTGAATCCAGCCTCGCGGAAAATCTCCTGAAAATGCTTCATTTCCTCGTCGGACGGCGCTTCGAGATCCCCGCCCTCATAGGTTCGTCCCAGGCGTCCGTATTTTCCCGAGCCCGTCCTGTGATAGGGGAGAAGGTCGATCTCCTCGGGATCGATGGCATTTTCCTTAAGAAAATGCGCTGTCTCCCGCATGTTTTCGTCTGTCCCGCTGATGCCTCTGACCGTAGGGATGCGGATGAAAATGCGCGCTCTGGGCGCCAGTTTTCTTAACTTCACGAGGTTATCCAAAATGAGCCTGTTGTCCATGCCTATGTATGTTTTGTGGGTAGCGGGATCCATCACTTTGAGGTCGTAGAGCCAGATGTCTGCGAATCTGGCGGCCGCCTCGATCTTTTCCCATCTTACTGCCCCACATGTATCGATGGCAAGATTTACGCATTCGCCATGCAATTTTCTCATAAGAGGCAACAGATCCTCCCCGGGTTGGGCCAGGACCTCGCCGCCCGAAAGCGTGACGCCGCCGCCCGACTCGTCGTAGAAGAGCTCGTCCTTCATGGCCGCCCTGACGATCTTCTGAACCGGCATCTCCTCACCCGCAAGACTTCTGGCGCCCGCGGGGCAGCGGTCGACGCACATGCCGCAGGCCGTGCACTTTTCGCGGTCGAGGACATTTTCATCGGCCATCACCGTGACCGCCTTCTGCGGACAGACCTGCATACATTTTCCACAGTGCGTGCACTTCTCCAGATTCGCCATGATCTCCGGCTCGAAAGCCTGCGTCTCCGGATTGTGGCACCATGTGCACCGCAAAGGGCAACCCTTGAAGAAGACCGTTGTTCGGATCCCCGGCCCGTCGTGGATCGAATATTTCTGAATATTCGTTACCGTCAGCATCCCTCACCCCTCCCACAAAAGAAAAAGATGCCGCAGATGCGGCATCCTTGTCATTACGACATAGTATAGCACGGGCGAGCAGGGAAAGTAAAGACCGGTGCCTGTCACCAGAAAATTCAGATCCACCCCTGCTCCCGCCAGTAGTTGTTGTCGATGTCGGGGAAGACGCCCTTCTTGTGGAGCTTCCGCATGACTTCGAAGAGGGCTCTCTGCTTCGGGGTGAGGCCACGGCCCCTCCCCGCATCAGCCCTGACGCGCGCCGCGGTCCGTGCGATCTCACGGTTGATCATTTTCTTCGTCCTGTCGTCGACACCACCCGGAGTCAGAGCGTGCACATTGAAACTCATTTTATAAACCCTGGGAACGCCCCAGTAGTACATGCTGTCGGTCATGTCCTGAAGGGCAGATTTGGTCCCGCCGCCGGCCGCTGTCGCGATGAGGACAGCCTGCTTATGAAAATACGCCGGCTTGGGGCGATGGATGAGCCACTGCCATCCGTAGTGGTCGAGAAACGCCTTCATGGCTCCCGTCACGTGGTAGACGTAAACCGGACTTGTAAAAATGAGCACGTCCGCCGCATCCATCGCCCCCGTGATTGTCCTCAGCTTCTGAAAATGCGGGCACTTGTCTTCCGACTTCGTGAAACAATTACCGCAGCCCACGCAGAAGTCACCAAAATCCCGCGGCAGGAAAAATTCCGTCACCTCGCCGCCCAGCGCCCTGGCAACCCCCCGTCCGATCCGGCAGGTCGTTCCGACATGATTCTGTCCATGGATCATACAAATCTTCATGATACTTCCCATCCTTTCCTGATCCAAGTATACCACAATCGAGCGAAACAGTAGTTACTGTTCACGGGTGGGTCACTTCGGCGCTTCGTGAACTGTAACAAACAGTAGCTTTTGTCCCTGTGTTTCATGAATTTGCTATAGGAAAATGTCACGAAATCGATTAAAATATGTGCCAGGAAGTGTTGACTTGTTTTCTTTTGACCATGGAGGAAGATATGGAGAAGGAATTAAAATGGGCAGTCCTCGGTTGTGGCGTGATTGCGAATCAGATGGCGGAGGCGCTGCAAAAGCAGGGCAAGAAGATCTACGCGGTGGGAAACAGGACGCATGAGAAGGCTGTGGCTTTCGCTGAGAAATATGGGATCGGGAAGGTCTACGACGACTTCCACGACATGTTCACCGACCCGGAGGTCGATGTTATTTACATCACGACGCCGCACAACACGCACATCGGCTTCATGAAAGAAGCGATTGAAAATGGCAAGCATCTGCTTGTGGAGAAGTCGATCACGCTCAACAGCGACGAGCTGCATGAGGCGGTGGAAATGGCAAATGAGCACAACGTCATCATCGGCGAGGCGCAGACGATCTACCACATGCCCATTTACAAGGAGCTGAAGAAGATTCTGGATTCCGGGAGGCTTGGACGTGTCAATCTCATCACCATGAATTTCGGCAGCTTCAAGGACTACAACATGAAGAATCGCTTTTTCAATCGGAATCTGGCCGGCGGAGCCATGCTGGACATCGGCGTCTACGCCCTCTCCTTCATCCGCTGGTTCATGGACAGCAAGCCCACGAAGCTACTCTCCCAGATGATTCCGGCCCCGACTGGCGTCGACGAGAAGGACAGCCTCCTCCTCATGAATGACGAGGGTCAGATGGCGACCGTTATGCTGTCTATGCACTCCAAGCAGCCCAAACGCGGTATGATTTCATGCGAGAAGGGCTACATCGAAGTCATGGAATATCCGCGCGCCTGGGAGGCAACCATCACCGACGCCGAGACCGGCGAGAAGGAAGTCATCAAGGCCGGCAAGAACGAGGATGCCCTCGCCTACGAGCTCGCTGACATGGAGACCGCCATCAAGGGCGACCCCTCCGTCCTCCACTTCGACTACACCGTCGACGTCATGAACCTCATGACCAAGTTCCGCAGAGAGTGGGGAGTCACCTACCCGGAGGAAGAGAAATAAATGCCCAGGGGTGAGGCCACGTTGAGGCCATGGGGACGTAACACGCGGCTTCACCCAGGGATGTGCGATGAAGAACCGTCCCCGAAGTGTTTCGTGGTAACATCTTTCACAGGAGTGGACGCAGCCGGTCAGATTGATGCGCAAAGGTACAGACAGGTCCTTTCCGAACCGGGCTTCCATCTCCTCCACCAGAGCCTGCAGGCGGTGCCTGGTCTCAACCGGTGCCCAGTTGCAGTACTGAGATTCATCCAATTTTTTGACATAAAAATTAAAGTGGTTGAATGGAAACATTCGATATCTCCTCTCAACAAATCAAACTTCACTGAACTGCATATTCGCCATTAGTGATCCCGGAACATTCTCATTCTATCTTCCACTCCATAAAAGTTCTCTTGTCCATAAGAAATGTCGATCCAATCTTAAAAACCTTGCGTCCGTCCGCCTCATAGGCAAGGGAATCGTTCTTGTCCTCAATCTGGAAGATGGCATCTTCCACAGGCTTGTCCTGTTTAAACTCGAAGACATAAACATACTTGTCGTTGTCGACAACGCAGTCGACGCGGCCGTTGCTCGTGTGTACTTCGGCATGTGTTCGCTGACCAAGCAGCTTAAAAATAAGGAACACCTGATTTCGCCACTCTCTTTCGGAATAGGGAACAATCCCTTCAAGATAAGGAATAGAAGCCATAAGTGCCCGAAGCCGCTTCATGAAGGTATCAGCATCCCCATGAGTCAGATCTGCAAGCATCTGATTGATGAGGACAAATCGCCTGGAGGATTCTCCCTTCAGTACATAGGGAACCAGCGCTTTCTCAAAACCATAGGCAACCTCCTCATTGGGGAAAATGAGCATATACAATTCCCCAACAGGGTCATATCTCTTAATTGTAAGATACCCTGCCTGGTAGAAAAGAGGGATCAGATCCAAATCCCCTTCTCTGTAGTTTTTCATGGTTTCCGCATCTTCCTGTATTCCCGCAGAGAAATCTTCCAACGTATAGTCTGTCTCCTGCATCCGGTTGATGAGATACGTCGGCGTACCGGACTCAAACCAGTAACGGCCAAATTCCTGCTTTTTCAGTGCAGAAAGAAGACTGAATGGATTATAGATACCGATTCCTTCACTGCTGAAACGATATCCATCATACTTAATTTTCAGCATCTGAAGACATTCCTCATAGGAGACGCCCAGATGATCCGCCATTTTCTCAATCTCCGGCAGGAAATTCTCCGTAAGTTCAGAGGCCGTAATTCCGCAGATACCACTGTACTTATCATCAAGGGAAATATCCTCGAGATTGTTAAGATCCGAAAAAAGAGAAACCTTGTTAAACTTAGTTACTCCTGTGATGAAAATGAATCTTATGTAATCATCCTTTTTTTCAGTTCCCCAAAGTAGCCTCTCAGAAGTTCGCGGTTTTTCTCCTCAAGCTCAGGATTGACGGTCATATTATCGAGGAGGGGCTTATCATACTCATCGATGAGAATGACCACCTTTTTCGATGTCTTATCATAAAGTGCATCGATAAGATTATCAAATTTACTTGCCAGTGTGCCGGCCTCAATCTCCAGGGGAGAAATTCCATATCCACGTGCGCAGCTCTTCATGGAATTATCAATAGCATCAGCCAGTCCGCCCGCCTCCATGAACATTCCACCGGCAAAATCGATTTTAAAGATTGGATACTCAATCCAGTCATCCATAGAATTCTCAAGAGCAAGATCATGAAAAAGATCACTTCTCCCTGAGAAAAATGCCTGGAGAGCGGATACCATGAGGCTTTTCCCAAATCTTCGTGGACGGCTCAGAAAATAAGTCTTCCCCGTGCTCACCATTTCGTAGATATAGTCCGTTTTGTCAACGTAGACATAATCATTCGTTCGGATGTCCTCAAAAGACTGGATTCCTACAGGTAATTTCCGCATTTGATGCCTCCACCGCTAAATCGTAGGTTACTGAATTTTCGCAAATTGCTCTCCTTATTATACCATACTTTCACAGTGAAGAAACGGATGCCTTAAATTAGCGATTTCTTCCATTTCAGGCTGTTACTGTTCACGGGTGGGTCACTTCGGCGTTTCGCACAAAGGCCTTCTTCCTTCACTTAGTAATTTTCGCCGCAAAAGCAGG
>OMTP01000216.1 GCA_900313955.1 uncultured Lachnospiraceae bacterium
CAAAAGCAGGCGGCGAAAATCGAATGCGCTCCGGAAGAAGGCCTTTGTGCTACGCGCCGGGGTGCCCCGTGAACTGTAACTTTGACGATCAATACTACAATAATAATCCAGAAAATGGCAACAGGAATCGCATAGTACCACTTTACAGGTCTTCCATCATTCCACATACCTTTTGCTCTTTCCCTACAGCTTACCAGTACGTCGGGTGGCAGAAGTTTGATTGTCCACGCGACAAGAACCGGAAGAATGATGAGATCATCGAGATATCCTATTACCGGAATGAAATCCGGGATCAGATCGACAGGTGACAAAGCATACGCAATCGCGCATGCGGCCAATATTTTCGCACCTATTGGAGTTCTCGCATCTTTTAGGGCCAGAAACACAGCTGGAATATCCGATTTCAACCTGTTGGCTCTTTTCTTCATCTTATCAGAAACCGATGACATGGCAGCGAGCTCCTCTTTCTCTATATTCCAAAACTCATAGCATTTCCCGCTCTCCAAGAACACGTACAAATGGATAGCTCCCTATCTCTCGTTCAATTGCCACTACCGTAAGATTGTACCAGCTTTCGCATGCATCCAAAATAACGGCATCGCTCGTCACCACACATGAACTTGCCATGAGAATTCTGTCGACATCGCACACCACCTGAATATCCAGATCGATTCCGCTGCCCTCGAATTCTTCGGCAATCTTTTCCTTCAATCTTCCTGAATTCGACACTGGAGCATCCAGATATACTACGGCACCGGATACCCTGGCAGCTGCAAGCTCATTTCGAATTGCTCTGATCGCCAACGTGGTTTTGTCAATGATCCTGTAATTTCCTCTGAGCCCAGCCAGGTCTCTTACAGTGCCATCCATGCAGCAAAGCAAAGTGCTTCCTGAAAAAGCGATCTCCAGAGAAATAATTGTATTGAAGCCATCAATACTGACAGTCCTGCCTGTAAGATCGGATCTTTGCAGTTCCTTCGCTCTTCGCTTCTCCGCCTGACCTTCTGTCGTCAAAGATCTGGCAAGAGCCAGTCTCTGGCGTTCCGACAAGAGATAATGATTGCCCACGAATGTCGTCGCATTTTTCATCGGATAGCCTTCCTCAAGAAGGTATCGAACATCTTTTGCGGCTTTACGCAGGGTGCTAATCTGTTGAACAAATTCCTTTTGGTCCGAAGGCATGTATCCCCGGCGACTTTTCGATTCCGTCATCAACCAACTACATCTCCTTCAGATATTTGGGAGGGATCCTGTCTGCCAGCCACACCTTATCGTTTCCCAGATAAAATTTCACTCCGTCTTCCGCAGCGCTTTCCGCATCGATCTGAAGAATCACCGGCATTTGATCGCGGCGCCGGCCAACCTGATGCGCCGTTTCAACGTCCGCCGACAAATGAACATATTGCCGTCCCATGGGGAGAAGCCCTTCCTTCATAATCGACGGCAATGCCTTATGGGATGTCCCATGGTAAAGCACCGCAGGCGGCAGCAATGACGGATGCTCTATCCTCTGCTGAATGGAATGACCGTACAGCGCCCTGATGCGACCGTCTTCGATCGCAAAACGCTGCTTTTCAGCATTTGCCATGATCTCTTGAATATCACTTTCGGTCAGCGGAGGCGCAAAATGATGCATAGCATTCATGGCTCTGAGGAACTCTCCTATTGAAACGGAACCATCATGAGCAAGCACAAGACCATACTTTTCCGGATTATGCCGAAGTGCATAGGACATCTTCTTACTCATGAATGTACGTCGTTTATCGTCCATATTTTCACCTTCCTGCATTCGCAATCAACGTATTTCTCTTATTTTGTCCAGAATCTCTGCCTCACAGTTCTTCTCAATGAACTTCGAGATTTCATCCATGAGGCTGTCCGCCATTGCATTGTGGGGGACAATGGATACGACATCGATCACAATCATCGGATGAACGTCCTGTTCAGCAACTTCCGCTGCCGAAACATGGAATCTGTTCTGCAGCTTCGCCACCTTTTTCATCCTCTATTCTGTCAGCAAACGACCTCTTCAGCAACAGTCGTTGTTCTTATCTGGTTCACCCTCAAAGGTCTCTCTGGCTTCTATCCTAAAATAGCCCTAAGAATACATATTTTCACCGAGAGAAACCTTTTCTTTTATCAGGATAAGTATACCATATCGCCACCGCTCTATCCGTAATACAACAAATATCGATGCAAATGCGGCTGCAGTATCCGCTCCAACATTGTTTTTGGGTAACTGTTCAGGAGGGCACTTTTGCTTCGAGAAAAACATGTCCTCCTCGGCTCA
>OMTP01000189.1 GCA_900313955.1 uncultured Lachnospiraceae bacterium
TCCACTCCGGAAGTGCTTTTTCGAGGCAGCAACTGGCTGACGAGTGAACAGTAACGTTCTGATGGCTCCATTTAAGATGGGACCACCGGAACCGTCCCTTTTGGCTTCCGTGTATGGTATACTGGATGAATCGTAAAGATTCAGGAGGTCCTCTTATGGAACGCAGTGTTTGTGAGAAAAATGCCAAGGCCCGGTGGGACAGTATTGCCAAGCCGATTGACTCCCTGGGCAAGCTGGAAAAAGATGTGATTAAGCTGGCGGGGATCTTCGGGAGCTCCGACCCCGAGAAAATGTCCATCGACAAGCGAGCTCTTCTGGTCCTGTGTGCCGATCATGGGGTCGTCGAGGAGGGCGTCACCCAGACAGGAAAGGATGTGACGAAGACGGTCGCCGAGAACTTTGCGGCCGGCAAGTCCACGGTCAATCTGCTGGCTCAGCGGGCAGACTGCGATGTTTTCCCCGTGGATATTGGCATGGACACGGAGCCTTACCCCGCAAAAGAGCTGAAGATCGGTTCTGTCGCTGATTTCAAGGTGGCCCGTGGAACGAAAAATCTGGCCCGCACTAGCGCCATGACCATCCCCGAGTGCCGTCAGGCGATTGAGACCGGCTTTCGCCTTGTCAGGGACCTCAAGTCCAGAGGCTACCGCATCATCCTGACCGGGGAGATGGGCATCGGCAACACGACCCCGACCGGCTGTCTGGCCGCCATGCTCCTGCATCAGGATCCCGCCACCATGGTCGGACGAGGCGCCGGCCTGTCTGACGTGGGACTCAAAAAGAAGCGCGAGGTTGTCGAGGCTGCAGTGAAGCGTGCCACCGAAAAGCAGCTCGCCTCCCCGACCGGACTTCTGGCTGAAGTGGGTGGATTTGAGATCGCGGCCATGTGCGGCATCTACCTGGCTGCCGTCCAGGAGCAGATTCCGGTCGTCATCGACGGAGCCATTTCCGCGGTCGCAGCTCTTGCCGCCTCCGCCCTGGATCCCCATGTCCCCGCATACTGCCTCGCCTCCCATCTCCCGGCTGAAAATGCGGGCCGCATGGCGCTCGAGCGCATGAATCTTGACCCGGTGATCGACGGCCATCTCGCTCTGGGGGAGGGCTCCGGCGGGGTTATGCTTCTGCCACTGCTTGACATGGCCCTCGATGTCTACACGAAGATGGGAACTTTCGAGGCCTACTCCATCGGCGCCTACCAGCGGTTCGGCAACGAGCCGAGATTCTGACCGCCATGACAGGGAACCTCCACCTTGTCACCGGTGGCGCCGGCTCCGGCAAGTCCGCCTATGCCGAGCAGCTTGTCACGAGGATCAGAGAAGAAAGAAACAGGAAGGGCCTGTCCACCTCTCTCATTTATCTGGCAACCATGCACAGGGATAACTCTGCGGAATTTCAAAAGCGCCTCAGACGGCATCTGGCGCTGCGCGCGGGCAAGGGCTTTGCGACATGGGAGGCGGAAAATAACCTGGTCCGCATTCTCAGTGGCATCCGGCAGGATCAGATCATCCTTCTCGAGGATCTCCCCAATCTCCTCGCAAATGAGATGTACGGACCGAGTGCCCTCATCCCCTTTGACCACGAAGATGCAGCGGCCCTCGAGGAAACCATTGCCCGGCCCATCCTTGTCGCGGCAGAAAAAAGTGCAGCCCTTGTCGCTGTCACAGGCGAAATCTTCGCCGACGATCTTCCTTCCGATCCCTCGACTCGCCTCTATATGGACAACCTTGCCCATCTTCACACCATCCTCGCCGCCCACGCGCGCACATTTACTGAAGTCGTCTGCGGCATCCCCCTGTGTCTCCGGTGAGTCCATGGGGCGTAGCAAGTGCTTCCTACCCGGGCGAAGGAGGCTATTGCGTCCATGTCGACCTACTTGCACAAGAAAAAGCTCCCCGTCCGGCAACTACGGGGAGCTCTTTCTCTATATCACTTTAAAAAGGAAGGAGTTTTTGTGTACCTGATGTACACATTATGAAAAAGAAAAAGGTTATCTTTGCTTTATAAGTTCTTCTCTTGAACTTATGCTTATAGAATACAGGGAACTTATGAAGAAACAATGTACCCAAATCAAAGGATTTGTGAACATTCGTGTTCATTTTTCGTTCATATTTAGGGACCGTGAGAACCGTCCCTTTTGGTTTCCCGGCTTCGCATCTTGTGGTAGAATAGAAAGCATTATGATAATTTTAATTACAGGGGGCATGGGGCAGGGGAAAACTGCTTATGCGAAGACGCACTTTCCGCATGCAAGATGCGTCGATGGGTATGAAAATGTGGTGCGGCAGAACCTTCTGGACGGGCAGGATCCGCTCGCGGAGGCTGAGAAACTCTGCGCTGCGCCGCGGGAGGGGGATCTTGTCATCGTTTTGAGGGAAATGGGCTGCGGCCTTGTCCCCATGGATACCTTTGAGCGGGATTACCGCGAGGCAAATGGCCGCGTCGCCTGTCTCATCGCCGGGCACGCCGATCTTGTGGTGCGTGTCATCGCCGGCATCGGCCAGGTCATCAGGGATACAGGAGGCGATTTTTCGAGGTGAGATTTGTCCCCGGGAAGGAGAAAGACATGAAGATCCTAATGATTCGCCACGGCCGCACATCCGGCAACCTGCGCCGCGCCTATATCGGGATGCGAAGCGACGAGCCGATTCTTCCCGGGGAAAAGGACCGGGCACAGAAGCGGAAGGCGTTTTTGCCGGAGGCCGTCGATCAAATCTGCATCAGCCCCATGCTGCGCTGTCGGGAGACCGCCCGGGCCTTCTTTGAAAATGTCCCCCTCACCCCGGTTGCCGGCTTTCGAGAGATGGACTTCGGTGAATTCGAGGGCAAAACGTATCAGGATCTTCAGGAAAATGCTGCCTATCAGGCCTATATCGATTCCGGCGGGGAGACAGCTTTTCCGGGCGGCGAGAGCCGGGCGGAATTTGAAGCGAGAGTGAAAGATGCGGCGCTCCCGGTCTTTCGGGAGCTCATGCACAAAAGCGGCGGGGACAGGCCGGTGCCCGGGCCAGACTCCGCGGCTGTCTTCGTCGTCCACGGCGGGACCATCATGGCCCTGCTCGACACATTTTCAGAGCCGCATGAGGAATACTTTCACTGGCAGGTGGCCTGCCTTGACGGTTTTATGGGCACACTTACCGCTGGGGACGGGACATTTTCCATAAGGGAGGTGAAGGAATGGCCATTTCCCAAATGCTGACGGACCGCATGCTCTTCCTCGTCGGTGGTGCTCTTCTCGACCTCGTCTACGGCGACCCGTCAAATCTGTGGCATCCCGTGCGGGGCATCGGAGCTCTCATCGCCTTCTTTGAAAAACTGCTGAGAAAACTGTTCCGGGTGCCGTCGGAGGCGTCTGCGACCGGGAAAGGCGAGACAGGGGAAGGCGGAGAGCGGGATCGGGGATTCGCCGGACGGGAGACGGCCGCCGGCGTTTTTCTTGTTCTTCTGGTCACAGGGTGCACAGTAGCTATCGCCGCGGGAATTCTTCTTCTGGCAAGACGGATCTCCCGCCCCCTCTATGCGGCTGTCTCTGTTCTCATGACATGGCAGATCCTGGCCTTGAAGGACCTGGTCACGGAGAGCGGAAAAGTAGAAAGAGAGCTGAACAGGGGGGACGTTGAGGGAGCACGGCGTGCCGTGTCCATGATTGTGGGGAGGGACACCAGCGTCCTTGATGCCGAGGGAATCGCCCGGGCAGCCGTGGAGACAGTCGCCGAAGGAGCGTCGGACGGCGTCATCGCGCCCCTCTTTTTCCTCCTTCTTCTGGGCGTTCCCGGGGGATGGTTCTACAAAGCCGTCAATACCATGGATTCCATGGTAGGCTATAAAAATGCCCGCTACCTCCATTTTGGGCGCGCGGCGGCCAGGCTCGACGACTTCGTCAACTTCCTTCCGGCGCGGATCGCGGGCGTATGCATCTGCCTGGTGGCGTATATCCTGCCGGAGGCAAATGGGGCCCTCGCATGGCGCATTTTCAAAAGGGATCGGAAAAAGCATGAGAGCCCCAACGCCGGGCAGACCGAGGCCGCTATGGCCGGTGCTCTCGATCTCAGCCTCGGCGGCGACACGGTCTACGCCTGTGCAGTCGTCCACAAGGAGGCCATGGGAGACGGCGGGCGCCGCACCCGCCCCGGGGACATAAGCCGCGCCAACCATCTGGCGGAAGCGGCATCGGCGCTTGTCCTTTTTGTGGGCGAGCTTCTTCTCTTTGTGGCAGCGATGTAACTGTTCGAAGGGACGGGCCGGAAGGCTGCCCCGGGACAGGTTTCGGATTTCTTTAAGGAGTGGAAAATGCTGGATCTTCTCAAATCGATGGCGGTGGCCTTCTCCACCTACTCACGCATTCCCATGCCCATTTTCGAGTGGACGGAAGAAAATATGCGCTACAGCATGTGCTTCTTTCCCCTGATCGGCGTCGCAGTCGGTGCAGCAGAGATTCTTGTGGACTCTATCTGCCGGAGGCTGGGAGTCGGCGAGCTCCTGCGCGCGGTCCTTCTGACCATTGTGCCCATCCTCATTACGGGTGGGATCCACATGGACGGCTTCCTCGACACCGTCGACGCGCGCCGCTCCTACCGGTCCCGGGAGGAGAAGCTGCGCATCCTGAAGGATCCCAACATCGGAGCCTTCGCGGCGATCTATGGCATCGTCCTCGTGGCGGCTGAGATTGGGCTTTTTTCTGAGGTCAAAGGTACCGCTCTCGTCAGCCTTGCCTTCGGCTACCCTGTATCGCGCTGCCTGTCGGGTCTTTCGGTCATCTACTTCCCCAAGGCCAGGAAGACCGGATCTCTCCGGAAGATGGCCGACGCCTCAGCCTCCCGCTGTGGCCGCATTCTGCTTGCCGAGTTCTGCGCCGCCGCGCTGGGCCTTCTCCACTGGAATCCCGTGGATGGGGTCATCATCCTTGCGGCAGCGGTTCTTACCTTTCTTTACTACAGGAAAATGGCCGACAGACAGTTCGGCGGCACGACCGGCGATCTGGCCGGCTACTTTCTCACTCTGTGCGAGCTCTTCATGCTGGCCGCCGTCGCCCTCGTCGCCTGCCTGGCGTGAGCGAAGTCAGGCGGCAGGTGCCCGTGTATTTCTTCTACATTTGTGACTATTCAGGACCACCGGCGAGTGAGCGATTGAAAAACACTTCCGGAGTGGACCTTTGCGGGATGGCCGCGGAGGAAGTGTTTTTCAATCGCTCACAACTGTCGGCATCCTGAATCGTTACCTGAATTTAAGCTACAGGAGGAACGATATGGAGCGACCTATCCACGGCGGCGATGTCTGGCTGGAGGGCCGGGAGCATATGCTCGACTTTTCTGTGAGCATCAATCCCCTCGGCATGCCGAAGGAGGTACAAGAGGCGGCCATGGAGGGCGTTCGCCTGTCCGGGCGCTACCCGGACATAGGCAGCCGGGCCCTCACAGGAGACATCGCAGAGCGATACGGCCTGCCCAAGGAGAACATACTGGTCGGCAACGGGGCGGCCGAGCTCATCGATGCGGCATGCCGGGCCATCCGCCCAGGCCATATCATGACAGAGGCTCCGACATTTACCGAATACGAGCGGGCAGCGAATGCAAAGTGGACAGACAGGATCGATGAGGCGGACCTCGTCTGCATCTGCAATCCCAATAACCCGACGGGAAAACTCTGCCGCAAGGAGGCGCTCCTTGCCATGATGGAGGAGTGCGGGAAGAGAGGCATCTTCATGATGGTTGACGAGAGCTTTCTGCCATTTTCCGAAGAAAGCGAGGCCAATTCCCTGCTCGATCAGGTGGAAAATGCTCCCTTCCTCATCGTGATTCGCTCTTTCACGAAGATCTACGCCATGCCGGGTTTGCGCCTGGGCTGGGCCGCCGTGGGAAATGGGGACCTGCGCGGGAAAATATGCGCCTCCCTCCAGCCATGGAACGTCTCCGTCCCCGCCCAGCTTGCCGGCCGCGCCGCTCTGCGCCTGCCCGATTTCGAGAATCAGACCAGGCGCTTCGTCAAAGAAGAGCGAACCCGCATGATGACGGCCGTTTCCGCCCGGCCGGAGTATCGCATCTGGGGACCCTCCGACGCCAACTTTTTTCTCTTCGAGGGACCGGAGGGCCTCGAATGTGCTCTCCGGCACCAGGACATCCTGATCCGTCAGTGTGCCGACATGCGTGGTCTCACCTCGCATCATTACCGCGTCGCCGTCCGCAGATCCCCCGACAACGACCGCCTGATGAGAGAGTTGGGCGCCCTTAACTGCTCGGAGCTTTAATGAAGGCCTGACTACGGGGATTTTGGGCATATTGACGAAAACACTTCAACAAGTCTATTGATTTGTCTGTTGCGTCCGGGCGCGGGCGCGTGCTACGATGCGATACAAGGGAGAACTTTAAGATGAATCTGATCGTTTTTGACCTCGAATGGAACCAGTGTCCCGACGGCAAGGCGCATGAAATACCACAGATGCCCTTTGAGATTGTTGAGATCGGTGCTGTCAGGTTGGATGACAGAAAGGAAATCATCGACACCTTCCGGGCTCTTGTGCGCCCCAGCGTCTACGAGGCCATTCACCCCCGGACAGCGGAGGTCATCCATCTCACTATGGAAGAACTTCAAAGGGACGGAGTTCCCTTCCCCGAGGCGGCAGACGCCTTTCTTGCCTGGTGCGGCGACGATCCGCGCTTCTGTACCTGGGGAACGCTTGATCTCATGGAGCTGCAGAGAAACCTCAAGTGGTATCACATGCTGAACCGCATGGAGGGGCCGCTCGCCTACGATGACGTGCAGAAGCTCTTCGCCCTCTACGAGGGGAAACCCAAAGAGAGAAAGTCGCTGCAGGACGCCGTTGAGACGCTGCATTTTCCGGAGGACGAGGCATTTCATTCGGCCCTTGACGACGCTATGTATACAGCAAAAATACTGCAGATCATCCCGGACAGTCTCATTTTCAGATATTATTCCATCGACAGTTATCAGAATCCACAGAGTGTTGAGGAAGAAATTCGGGTTCATTATGATACCTATGACAAATTCGTATCGCGTGAATTTGCCAGCAAAGATGAGGCGATGGAGGACGCTGAAGTCACTGCCGTTCGCTGCTTTATCTGTCATCGAAACGTGCGGCGCCTGGTTCACTGGTTCTCTAATGGCGGCAGAAACTATCTTGCCGTAGGAAAATGCCCTGAACACGGGCTTGTCAAGAGTAAGGTCCGTATGCATAAGACAGAAAATGGCCGCTTTTATGTGATTAAGACCACGAAGATGATCCGAGAAGAGGATGCGGACAGGATTTTTTACATGCAGGCCCATCTGCGCCACCGCCGTCAGGTCAGGCGGAACACGAGGGGCGAACAAAAAAAGTGAAAATGTTCACACATCCGAAAGAAAATTATGCTATAATTGGAGATACTTTTAAGATAGGGGTTGGTCATACCTTGTTATCGATTCATACTATAAAAGGAGAGTTTGCATGAAGAAACGAAACCAACTGGTCAGTGCCCTTTTAGCCGGCCTTATCGTCGGCGGTATGGCGGGCACGACAGTCTGGGCAGACACCAATGACCAATTGAACAGCGGAGATGCTGCTGCGGTGGCTGAGGTGGAGGTAGCAACCTCTAGTGAGACATCAGAGGGGACGGCGACAGAACCTGTCGCAGACAGTTCATCTGCCTCTGAGGCCCAGGCATCGTCGGAGGCAGTATCCACAGAAGCATCGGCATCGGTCACATATGCAACAGACACATCTGAATCTGAGTCGTCTGCTGAGCAGGCGGCAGAGACACCAGCAGAAGATCCGGGAAACGTAGACGGCGAGGCGAAAAAGGGAACCGTGGAATCCAACGTCAGCAACGTCGATCCCGAAGCACCGGCAGCCTCCACAGCATCAAACGGCAGCTCTGCAGCCGGAGCATCATCATCTTCATCAGAAGTTACAGCTGGGAACGCTTCCAACACATCTTCTGACTCTGCTTCCGGAAATGGTAGTTCGACTTCTGAAAATAAGGCAGCAACGCCGACACCGACAGCAACGCCGAAGCCGACAGCAACACCTGCGCCTACGGAAGCTCCGAAGGCATCCACAGGGAGTTCTTCCCAGGTTTCTTCCACTTCCGGCGCTTCCACAGGAAGCTACAGCTATGTCCTGACAGATGCTCAGAAGAGAATGAACCTGACGCTTGGTTTCACACAGGTGGCCAAGAAGTATGCGGTTGTCAGGATCCCGACAGGCGTCGCCAGGTTCATCAATATCCGTGAGGAGGCCAATGTCAACGGAAGAGTTGTCGGAACTCTGGTCAATGGCGGCCTCTGCTACATCCTCTCCAGTGAGGATAACGGCAAGTGGTACTATGTGGAGTCCGGAGATGTCCGCGGCTTTGTCAGCTCTGAGTTTATCATCACAGATACTGATGCCATCCGCGCGGTGAGTGCCAAGGGCGGTGAGACCAAGATGGAGACGGCCAAGATGATTGTCGACTCCCTCGAGAACACGGCTTATCGCTACAAGCTCACGACCGTCAAGAAGGTCACGGGCTTTGGCTACTCTGCGGACAGAACAGCGATGATCCAGTATGCGATGCAGTTCCTGGGGCGTCCCTATGTCTGGGGCGGCGAGGATCTGTGGAACGGCTGCGACTGCTCCGGTTATGTGCGCGGCATCTACGCCCGCTTCGGTATTTCTCTTCCCAGATGCTCCTATGAGCAGTGCTACACGGGAACGAGAATTGACCCGAGAAACGCAAAGCCGGGCGATCTCCTCTTCTACGCAAGAGACGGCGTGGTCTATCACGTCCTCATGTATATCGGCAATGGTCAGGCGATCAATGCCCAGTCGTCTGCAACGGGCATCGTGATCTCCAACGTGGACTACAACAAGGTCTGCTGGGCGACAACCTACATCAATGATGCGACGACCGGCGACACGGAGAAGACATCCACGCAGGCCAGCACGCTTGTCACGATCGGCCAGCAGGCTTCGAACGGAGACACAGCGGCTCAGCAGCAGATCATCGACTTCCTGGGCAAGGCATCCCAGCAGCAGTGGAACGAGTACGGTTTCCTGCCGTCCGTCCAGATCGCACAGACGATCCTCGAGTCCGGCTGGCTCAGCTTCTCGGGCGCTGCCAACGGCGGCATCCAGCCGACGGACAACAACTGTCTGGGCATGAATGTGGAGCTTCTCAACGACCAGTGGATCAGTCCGTGGCTCGGTACCATCGCCGACCGCAATGTTCCTCAGTCGGTCAATGGCCAGACGGTCTATGGTATCGAGGCCATGAGAACTTATCCGGACCTTGAGTCCTGCCTGGATGACGAGGCTGCTTTCAAGATCGGCATTCACCCTGATCTCAAGTGGGTCAAGGATGTGGACAAGGTTGTCGACGAGGGCCTTGAGGGCTATGCGACAGATCCGACCTACAAGACGACGATCAAGTCCATTATCGCCAAGTACAACCTGACCCAGTATGATGTGGATCCCAAGCCGACGACGGGTTCTGCCCTCGCCAAGGCGGATACGACAGCGTACACAGCGGATCAGATTCAGCTGATCTGGGCCATTGTGGCTCAGGAGGATGACATGAGCTACGAGGGTGCCCTCGCTGTCATCACGACGGCTATGAACCGTGCGGATCAGAACTACGGCGGCTTCGGCACGAATGCGCTGTCCCAGCTGACGGCGGACGGCCAGTTCTGCTATTCGCCAAAGGTCTCCAACCCGATCTACTGGCAGAGACGTCTGGGCGGCAATGTTCCGGACTATGTGGTGCAGGCTGTTTCGGACTGCCTCAACAATGGTGTCCGCAGCCACAACTACCTCAACTTCCGCAGCACCAACACGACGGGAACGAGAGTCCAGATCGGGACCAACTGGTTCTTCTGATCGAGTAAAATCAAACATGCTGATGAGCTATTTTCCTGAGATAAGCAGGAAAATAGCTCATTTTAGGTTATGGGGAAAAATCCATTTTTCCGCGCAGTATGAGCGCGGTACAGCCGGGGCGCCATGCGGGTGCACTGGTTGGTGCCGCACTGCGCACAGCTCATTGCATGTCTGATGCGAGGAGGTGATACCATGATCGAGAGCAAAATGCTCTGGAAGAAGTATTCGTTTGTACGGGAGATGTCTTCCGACGGGAAGGTCTGTCTGGTTCGCGCCCTGAAGGGGACGGGAGAATTGTTTGTCGCCAAGGAGATTCGTGAATATGGAACAATGGAAGCGCTGGAATGCCTGCGGCAAAATCCGGTGACGGGGATTGTGGCGATCCGGGAGCTTTTCAGGGAGGCGGACGGAACGGTCGTTGTTGTGATGGATTTTGTCGAGGGCGAGACGCTGCAGGATGGGATGCAGCGGGGAGCTTTGGATGAGATGAGCTGCCTTTGCTATGGGCGTGAGATACTGCGGACTTTTGGGAGGCTTGGGAAGGAGATGCCCGGTTGGCTGTATCTGGACCTGAAGCCGGCAAATGTTGTGGCGAGGGCGGACGGACCTCATGGCAGGTCGGGAATTGTCCTCATCGATCCGGACTCCCTGTGGATGTGCGGGCAAAAATCGACGCCTCGTGGGGAGAGTTCCGGCACATCCACTGCAGGGACATCCGATGTGGAGATCTGCGGGACGCCGGGCTATGCGGCGCCGGAGCAGTTCGGCGAGCGGCCCTGCCCTTCCGAAAAAAGTGAGGTCTACGCAGTCGGGGCGGTCCTTGCCGCCCTCCTTCTTGGACACAGGCCTCCTTCTTCTTTTTTCTCTTCGCAAGGGGAAGCGTTTACGTCTTCCCTTTCTCCTCCGCTCCGGAGGATTCTTCTTTCTTCCCTCGATCAAAATCCGGGCAGGCGCCCGACGATTTCCCGCATGGAGCGGGCCATTTCCCGGCGGCTCCTTCTGACGTCATGCGCCAAAAAGTCGAAAACCTGCATTTTCCTCCTGCTGCTTGTGATCTCTGTGCCGATTTTCATTGGAAGGATTTCCTTCGCGGTGCAGACGGACAGGGAGGAGAGACATTTTCAGGAGATACTGGAGAAGCCTTCCATGAGCCAGCAGGATCTCGCGGCAATGGAAGGAGAGGAAAAAACTGTCCGCGCCCTTCTGAAAGCCCATCCCAGGAGCCAAAGGCTTTATGATCTTCATGTCCGCATGCTTCGGACGCTGGCGGCGGGATATGAGGAAGCTGACCTCGACAGGGCCGTCTTTTATGGGGATATGCTCGCCGGATGCCTGCCCGAACCGGATAGGTTCGATGTCCGCCTGAGGACGGCGGAGGCGCTTGTCCGCAGCGGGAAGGAGACCGAGGCGGGCCAATGTCTTGCCTCCCTTGTCAAAACGTATCCGAAAGAGCCGGCTGCCTGGCTTCTCCTCTCTTCCTGGCAGTATTCGAGCGGCCAGATCCAGGCGGCCGCAAAGTCATTTTCCAAAGCTTCTGCCCTCCCTTATGCAGAAGACTGTCCGGGATACGATTCCATTTCCAGAAAACTCATATTTGCGGGAGTTCTTCCATCTGCACGAAGAAAGGCGTAAATATGCCACAATTGACAAATCACATTTCTTCGAAGAGGGGCTGGATCATTGCACTTGCCTTTCTTCTCGCTTTCGAACCACTTTTCATGCTCTTTGCCCGCGGTGATACTGCGGAAGATGCCACTGTGTCCGGCGATCGGGTGTCCGTGTCCTCCAATGCAGGCTCTGTCTCGCAAAAGGAGACCGTATCTGAAAATGGGACGGTCTCCGGGGGCAGCCTGCCGACTCCCTCGGGGCCGACTGCGACGGAGGAGCCGACGGAATCCCCCTGGGTCACACAGACGCCTTCGGAGACGGAGACGCCGGCGGTCACAGATCCACCTTTCGCAACCGATGAGCCGGGAGAAGCGCCAAAGACGCCGCTTCCCACGGAGACGGAGGAGCCGACAGAGACGGAGACGCCGCTTCCCACAAAGACAGAGGAGCCGACAGACACGAAGGAAGGATCCGAGACAACGTCCCCCACAGAACCTCAAAAATTGACGGATACAGGTACGCCAACTCCCACACAGTCGGAAAAAACCGAAGAAAGCGGGACACCGGGGCCCACGGCGACCGAAAAGGCCGGGGAGACGGAGAGCTCTTCGACCAACCAGAAAACGCCGTTGCCGACCCAAAAGGGGAGCGGGGAAACCGCAAGGCCGACCGGCAAGACTCCCGATCCATCGGCGGCTCTGCCGACAACAGCACCTGCTACTTCTCCCAGACCATCTGTGACGACTTCGCCCGCCGGCGGTAAGAAGGCGCAGAAAAAGGATACAAAACCGCCGGTTCTCTACGTCTACGGCGTCCAGGATCGCTCGTCCAGCAAAAAGCCCGTGACGGTCACGGTACTTGTAAAAGAGGACAATCCATCGCCTGACGGAATCGCGGCCGTCCTCAGGGGAGCTTCCCAGGGAGACGTGCCACTCAAAATGACGACAAAGAGGGACAGAGCGGGGACGATGTACATCTTAGGCCCCATCAAAAGAGACGACATCTACTCGCTTACCATCTCCGCCGCCGATCTGGCCGGAAACCGGACAAAGGGGAGCATCTTCTTCGCGGTAAACACAAAAGGAGCTGCCATTAAGGTCCTGACGCCCGCCAGGAAAGTGGTGAGCGAGCCGTTTGTGCCGCGCATTTTCATTGATGATCTGGAGGAAGTGAGCATCACGCGGGCCTCCATCAACGGGGAGGAGCGCCCGTATTCCTTCCGGGGAGGCGTGCTTGCATTTTCCGACGAAATCCGGGAAGAGGGCCGTTATACCATCGAAGTTGCGACCGTGGACGCCGCCGGCAACGAAAACGAAGAGAGCGTGACCGTCACTCTTTCCTATAAGAAAAGAGGCATCCTCGCAGCGATTCGTTCCTTCTTCACGGAGAAACATGAGACTCCCGGGGCGGAAAGTCAGACAGGGGCCGGGCCCGAGGCATCCTCTGCGCAAAGCAGCCGGGCAGTGGAAAATGCGCCTGCTCACAGCGATTCTTCCTCTGCGCAGAAGGCTGAGAGGACCCCCTCTGCCGTCCCCGGCGTCGGGGAAAATGTCCCGTCACGGAAGGCCGAAGTCACTCCGGCCGCCCCATCCGTTCCTTCTTCAAAAAAGAAGGAGCAAAAGAAAACTATCCCCTGGCCGGGCCTCCTGTCCATTTCCGCAGTTGCCTTTACGGTGTTCGCAGTGTTCCGCCGCATCGCCCGCAAAAGTTAAAGATATTTACCTGTCCCTCGGGCAGGTAGAATCCCTTATTTGCTCCGGGCAGGAAGAGGATTCTAGCGCAACGGACCTGCCAGGTGCAGGGAATTTAAGGGATACAGTTCACACGTCAGCCTGCTGAGCGTCTGGAAAGCGCTTCCGGAGGGGACCCTCACGGGGATGTCCGCGGAGGAAGCGATTTCCAGGCGCTCGACCCTGGTGGCCCCATGAACTGTAACAATTCGGGAGAATTCGCAGGAAAAGAGGGATGGAAACTTGACGATTTCCCCACTTACAAGTAGAATGGCAATGATTAGCATTTTATTTTGGGGGAAAGAAGGCTCATGTATAAAAAAGTAGATACGAATATGAACTTCGTCGACCGTGAGCACGAGACTGTCAAATTCTGGAAGGAAAATGACATTTTCGAAAAGAGCATGAAGGAGCGCGAGGGCAATCCGACTTACATGTTCTATGACGGTCCGCCGACTGCCAATGGCAAACCTCATATCGGACATGTCCTGACACGTGTCATCAAGGATACCATTCCGCGTTATCATACAATGAAAGGTGAATTTGTTCCGAGAAAGGCCGGCTGGGATACCCACGGTCTTCCGGTCGAGATCGAAGTCGAGAAGAAGCTCGGCCTCGACGGCAAGGAGCAGATTGAACAATATGGCGTCGAGCCATTTATCAAGGAGTGCAAGGAGTCTGTCTGGAAGTACGAGGGCATGTGGAGAACCTTCTCTGATGTCGTTGGCTTCTGGGCCGACATGGATCACCCCTATGTCACCTACCACGACGACTTCATCGAGTCCGAGTGGTGGGCTCTGCAGCAGATCTTTAACAAGGGACTCCTCTATGAGGGCTATAAGATCGTTCCCTACTGCCCGCGCTGCGGCACGCCGCTCTCCAGCCACGAGGTTGCGCAGGGCTACAAGACTGTCAAGGAGAAGTCTGCCATCGTCCGCTTCAAGGCCAAGGACGGAGATTTTTCTTATCTGGCGTGGACGACCACGCCCTGGACACTGCCGTCCAACACCGCTCTCTGCGTAAATCCCGAGGAGGATTACGTCCTTGTCGAGTCCCGCGGCGAGAAGTTTATGCTGGCCAATGCACTTGTTGCGAACATCCTCGGTGAGGATGTCAAAGTCCTCGAACACTATGTGGGCAAGGATCTGGTCGGCCGCGAGTATGAAGCTCTCTACGAGTGCGCCGCAAAGGCTGCCGAGAAGCAGCACAAGAAGGCCCACTATGTTGTCGCCGACGACTACGTCACCATGACCGATGGTACTGGTATCGTCCACATTGCTCCTGCATTTGGTGAAGATGACGCCAGAATCGGCCGTGAGAACGACCTGCCTCTCATCAAGTTCGTCAACGAGAAGGGCGAGATGACAGAGGAGACTCCATTTGCAGGCATGCGCTGCAAGCCGTCGGAGAAGGAAATCGCGAAGGGAGCTGTCTCCGCCGATCCGGAGGTCCTGAAGGATCTCAAAGCCAAGGGCATTCTCTTTGCGGCTCCCAAGTTCGAGCATGACTATC
The DNA here is from genome assembly GCA_900313955.1 of uncultured Lachnospiraceae bacterium. Lineage (GTDB taxonomy): Bacteria > Bacillota > Clostridia > Lachnospirales > Lachnospiraceae > Chordicoccus. The sequence continues at coordinate 14,698 of OMTP01000189.1, forward strand.
CGTACTGCTGGAGATGTGACACACCGCTTCTCTACTATGCGCGCGAGTCCTGGTTCATCCGCATGACGGAAGTCCGCGATGACCTTGTGGAAAATAACAAGAAAATCAACTGGATCCCGGCTTCGATCGGCGCGGGACGCTTCGGTGCCTGGATTGAAAATGTCCAGGACTGGGCTCTGTCCCGCAACCGCTACTGGGGCACGCCGCTCAACATCTGGACATGCCCGGACTGCGGCAAGAAGATCTCCATCGGCTCCAAGGCCGAACTGAAGGAGAAGGCTGACAACTGCCCGGACGACATCGAGCTCCACAAGCCCTATGTCGATCAGGTCACCATCACCTGCCCGGACTGCGGCGGCACTATGCATCGTGTCCCGGAGGTCATTGACTGCTGGTTTGACTCCGGCTCCATGCCCTTCGCCCAGTACCACTATCCGTTTGAGAATAAGGAGCTCTTCGAGAAGAGATATCCGGCAAGCTTCATCTCCGAGGCTGTCGACCAGACCCGCGGCTGGTTCTACTCCCTGCATGCGATCTCGACCCTGCTCTTCAATAAGCCTGCCTTTAAGAACTGCATCATTCTGGGCCTTGTTCAGGATGAGAACGGTCAGAAGATGAGCAAGTCCAAGGGCAACGCTGTCGACCCCATGGAGGCCCTCGACAAGTACGGTGCAGACGCCATCCGCTGGTATTTCCTGTCCAACTCCGCACCATGGCTGCCCAGCCGCTTCTATGGCAAGGCTGTTCAGGAAGGGCAGAGAAAGTATCTGGGTACCCTCTGGAATACCTATGCTTTCTACATTCTCTATGCGAACATTGACAACTTTAATGCAAAAGAGCATACCCTTGATTACGACAGTCTGTCCGTCATGGACAAGTGGCTCCTCAGCCGTCTGCAGACGACCATCAAGGAAGTGGACGCCGATATGGCGGCCTACAAGCTTCCTGAGTCCTGCAAGGCTCTTCAGGATTTTGTCGACGACATGTCCAACTGGTACGTCCGCCGCTGCCGTGCCCGCTTCTGGGCTCACGGCATGGAGCAGGACAAGATCAATGCTTATATGACGCTCTACACAGCTCTTGTGGACGTCTGCAAACTCTCTGCGCCCATGATTCCGTTCATGACAGAGGAAATCTACCAGAACCTTGTCCGCGGCATTGATCCAAATGCGAAGGAGTCCATCCACCTCTGCGATTATCCGGCGGCAGATGCGTCCTTCATCGATAAGAATCTTGAGGAAAATATGGACCATGTCCTGAAGGCAGTTGTCCTCGGCCGCGCAGCCAGAAATGAGAGCGGCCTCAAGAACCGCCAGCCGATTGCGAAAATGTATGTGGCTGCCGATTTTGAGATTCCGGAGTTCTTTGAGGACATTATCGCCGACGAGCTCAATATCAAGTCGGTCGAGATGACAGAGGACGCATCAGGCTTCATTTCCTATGAGTTCAAGCCGCAGATGCGCACTGTCGGCCCCAAGTACGGTAGGCTCTTAAACGGCATCCGTACGCATTTGCAGGAGATCGATGGCGCAGCAGCCATGAAGGAACTAGAAGATACCGGAAAGCTTGCATTTTCTATAGATGGAAATGATGTTGAGCTCACCCGCGATGATCTTCTCATCAGTACCAGGGAGTCGGAAGACTTCGAGACCCAGAGCGACGGCGGAGTTACTGTTGTGCTTGACAAGCGCCTGACGCCGGAGCTCATTGAAGAGGGCTTTGTCCGCGAAATTGTCTCCAAGATCCAGACCATGAGAAAAGAGGCCGGATTTGAGGTGATGGATCGGATTAAAGTATATAGCAAGGGTAACGACAAGTTATCCGGCATTATGCAGGCACACAAAGACGAGATCTGCCACGATGTTCTTGCTGACGACATCATTTTTGATGAGACCGACGGCTATGTGAAGGACTGGAAGATCAATACGGAACCGGTGACTCTCGCTGTCAAGAAGCAGTGAGGGAGCCGGAGAATGGGAGGACACATGACGACGAACGTATCTCTTAGCAAGAATTTCGACAAGGAAGCTTTTAAGGACGCTGTCAGAAAAGAAGTGACTCAGCTCTACAGAAAGACTCTTGAGGAGGCAACTCAGCAGGAGATCTTCCAGGCAGTCGGTGCTGTTGTGGAGAGTGAGATCATTGGAGACTGGATGAAGTCCTGCAAGGCTTTCGAGACGGAGAAAGTGAAGACCGTCTACTACATGTCCATGGAGTTCCTGGTCGGCCGCGCTCTGGGCAACAACCTGCTCAACCTCGGCGAGTACGATGGCGTGAGAGAGGCTCTGGAGGAGCTGGGACTCGACATCAACGCCATTGAGGACGAGGAGCCGGACCCGGCTCTCGGCAACGGCGGTCTGGGAAGACTTGCAGCATGCTTTATGGACTCTCTGGCATCTCTTGGCTATCACGCTTACGGCTGCGGCATCCGCTATCACTACGGCATGTTCAAGCAGAAGATCGAAAATGGCTTCCAGAAGGAAGTGCCGGACAACTGGCTCAAGAACGGCTATCCCTTCGAGCTCAAGCGTCCGGAGCACAACAAGGAAGTCCGTTTCGGCGGCAACACCCGCATCGAATGGGATCCGGTCACCGGCAAGGACAAGTTCATCTATGAGAACTACTCTTCGGTCCGCGCTGTCGCTTATGATATCCCGGTTGTCGGCTACAAGAACCATGTCGTCGATACCCTTCGCATCTGGGATGCTGAGGCCATCAATGACTTCGAGCTGTCCTCCTTCGACAAGGGAGAGTATGACAAGGCGGTCGAGCAGCAGAATCTTGCCCGCACGATCACTGAGGTCCTCTACCCCAATGACAATCACTACTCCGGCAAGGAGCTTCGTTTAAAGCAGCAGTACTTCTTCGTCTCCGCAACCCTGCAGGAGGCGCTGGCAAAGCATCTGAGAGTCTTCGGCACTCTGGACAATCTGCCTGAGTATGTCGCTTTCCAGATGAATGATACGCACCCGACCGTTGCCGTCGCAGAGCTCATGAGGCTTCTCATGGATGAGCACGGCTATGGCTGGGACGAGGCGTGGAATATCACGACACAGTGCTGCGCATACACCAACCACACCATCATGGCTGAGGCTCTTGAGAAGTGGCCGATCGACCTCTTCTCCAGACTTCTTCCGCGTGTCTGCCAGATCGTGGAGGAGATCAACCGCCGCTTCCTTCTTCAGATCCAGGAGAAGTATCCGAACAACAACGAGAAGATCAAGAACATGGCTATCATCTACGATGGCCAGATCCGCATGGCATATCTTGCTATTGTCGGCGGCCACGCTGTCAACGGCGTTGCGGCTCTCCACACTGAGATCCTCAAGCATGATGTTCTCAGGGATTTCTATGAGATGATGCCGGAGAAGTTCTCCAACAAGACCAACGGCATCACACAGAGAAGATTCCTTCTCCACGGCAACCAGAAGCTGGCAAGCTGGGTCACAGACAAGATCGGCGACGGCTGGATCACAGATCTGTCCCAGATTTCAAAGCTCAAGGTCTACGCGGATGACGACAAGGCTCTGCAGGAGTTCATGAACATCAAGTATCAGAACAAGCAGCGCCTGGCCAAGTATGTCTGGGAGCACAATAACGTCGCCATTGATCCGAATTCCATCTTTGATGTTCAGGTCAAGCGTCTTCATGAGTACAAGAGACAGCTGCTCAATATCCTTCATGTCATGTACCTCCGCAACAAGCTGAAGGAGAATCCGAGTATGAAGTTCTATCCGACGACATTTATCTTCGGGGCCAAGGCTTCCGCAGGTTATGAGATCGCAAAGGACATCATCAAGCTCATCAACTCTGTCGCCGAATCTGTCAACAAGGATCCGGATCTTCAGGGCAAGCTCAAAGTTGTCTTTATCGAGGACTACAAGGTATCGAACGGCGAGATCATCTTCGCTGCAGCGGATGTATCCGAGCAGATCTCCACGGCTTCCAAGGAGGCTTCTGGTACCGGCAACATGAAGTTCATGCTGAACGGTGCTCCGACCATCGGAACGATGGATGGCGCCAATGTTGAGATCGTCAAGGAAGTGGGCGAGGAGAATGCATTTATCTTCGGTCTTTCTTCTGAGGAGGTCATAGGCTACGAGCAGAACGGCGGCTATGATCCAAACTTCCTCTTCAACACGGATGGTGAGATTCGTCAGCTTCTTGTTCAGCTGGTCAACGGAACGTTTGATTCGAACACAGAGATGTTCCGCCCGATCTACGATTCTCTGCTCACCAACAAGTACGGTAAAGCTGACCGCTACTTCATCCTGAAGGACTTCCGCTCTTACTGCGCGGCTCAGGAGAAGGTGCAGGAGGCTTATCAGGACAAGAAGAGATGGGCTAAGATGGCTCTTCTCAACACAGCTTGCTCCGGCAAGTTCTCTTCGGACAGAACGATTGAGGAGTATGTCCGCGATATCTGGCACTTACAGAAGATGACGGTAGAGGAGTAAGACAAGACACATAAGGCCTCGGCTTCGGGCTGGGGCTTCTCAAAAAGACCTCCCTTCAGGGTTTAGTAAATTTGCGCGCAAAAGCAGGCGCGCAGATTCGAATGCGCCCTGATGGGAGGTCTTTTTGATCCGCGCCCAGCCCGGGCCTTGAGGGGTCTGCTGGAAGTGCTGGCTCGAATAGGGGAAGGCCCCGTCTGAGCCAACAAATTTCCTGGAGAAATCTCCCGGAGGAATCTTGGGGGTCAGACGCCCATGAGGGCGCTGATGAGGGGCATGGTGATGACGGAGAGGATGGTCGTGACGGCGACGCCTTTCGAGGCGAGCTCAAAGTCGCCGTGGTACTGCTGGGCAAGCATGGCGTTCATGCTGCCGACCGGGGTGGAGAGCATGCAGTAGGCGACGCCGAGGACAATGCTGTCCTTGACGAAGATGCGGATGAGGAAAATGCCGATGATCGGGAGGATGAGAAGCTTGATGACCGAGAAGATGAGAAGGGTGCGGTCAAAGAAGAGCTTCTTTAAGTCCATCTTGGAGAGGGAGTATCCGATGACGATCATGGACAGGGGCGCGTTGAGGTTGGCCAGGGACTGGGAGGTGCCCGCCAGAGGTCCCGGGAGGGAGAGGCCGAGCAGGTAGCCCAGGATCGCTGCGACGCAGGCTATGTTGCCCAGATTGACAAGCTGGCGGAGATGCATCTTCCGCCCTGTTCCACACAGAGCCCTGATTCCATACGTGTAGATGAGCACGTTGTAGAGGAGGATAAATGGGGACGTGTAGAGTACAGATCCCTGTCCGTAGACAGCCGCGATGACCGGAATGCCCATGAAGCCTATGTTGGAGAAGATGGTCATGACCTTGTAGGTGCCGTAGCGGTCTCTGTCGGCTCTGATCAGGCGGGGAACAATCTCAGCGACCAGCATAAGAGCGGCATACATGAGGAAGGCCAGGATGACACTTGTGAGAAAGCGGCCGCCGTCGGAGCCCTTGTCCTGACCGAAGCCGGAGTTCAAAATGAGGCATGGGTTGGCGACGTTGACGACAATCGCAGAGAGACCGCCTGAGATCTTATCGTCGATCATGTGAGCGCGGGCAAGTCCGTAGCCGATCATCATCATGAGGAAGAGGATGATCATCTGTTGAAGTAAGAGCATAAAAACCTCCTTGGGGTAAAATGATATCCTGCACCCGTTTCCGGGGGAAGGATCTTCGTCAAAAACACATCTTCATCGGTTAATGCTGCGCTGATGCACCGATGAAGATGTGTTTTTGACCCCAATACATCCCCTGTGAACAGTGCAGGGAGGATCCGCCATTCGCTGACATGTTAAAGACCTCTATCTGCTCGGAGCAGGCAGAGGAGTCTGACTGGGGCAGGATGCGATGAGGTCGCGGGCCATTCGGACGGTGTCGGCGTAGTAGGACAGATCAACGGCGCGGGCCGTGTCGGAGTCGGCGTGGGAAGCCAGCCAGGCGATGCGGACGAGCTTTCGAAGAAGGACGAACCAGGGGAGGAGGGAGACTTCTTCGTCCGTCAGAGAACGGACAGCCTCGTATCCCCTGCGCCAGGCCTCAATGAGGGCCGGCACGGCGGCCCAGGGGACTGTGAGCAGGGTGCAGCCGATGTCGTAGAGGAAATACCCATAGCCCATGTCGTCGAAATCGATGACATGGAGAATATCTCCCTCCCGAATGACATTGCCCAGATGGATATCAGCATGAATGATACCATAGGTTGCGTCCCTTCTGCCATACTTTCTTAACTTCTCTTTGAGCGTGGCTTCCGCACATGCAAGAACGGAACTATCTTCGCCCGACAGATGCGGGTTGTCCTGCCAGTGCCCCCAGTTGGGGCGGTCGTCGAACATGGTCTCTTCGTTCCAGGAGAAGCGGACGAGGGGAGGATAGACAGCTTTGTCCGGGGAGAGGTTTCGTGTCATGGATTCCCGGTGCATGCTGGCTGAAATGGTTCCGATTTGCCGGATGATATCGGCGAATTCCGGGGAGCCGGGATTGGAACCCATGATGGAAGAGCAGAGATCTCCATGAAAAAAGGAGATGAGAGAGGCACAGTAGGAGCGTCCGTCCGGACCCTCAAATTCCTGAATCAGGGAGCCGTCCCGGCCGGGGAAGACGGAAGGGACGCTGATCTGTGTCTTATGTCCCAGTTCATTCATCCAGGTGAGCTCTGCCAGAAGTTCCTCACGCGTGTGGTAGCCGGGACGATGGATGCGGAGCACCCTGTCCTCCTCATCGGGGATGCAGACACGGAAAACAAGGTTTTCCGAGAACTTGAGAACACAGATCTTCGGATCTGCTGCATCGTCATAATGTAGTTTGTATTGGGAGGTCACGGCCTCCGTCCATTTTTCTTTATCCATAGGCATTAAAAAAGAAAATGCCGGCGGCGTTTGTACGCCGCCGGCACCATAGAGAGGAATTCAAATAAATAGATAGCTGTCAAATTAAAGTCTTGCAATTGCGTCTGCGAATCCCTCGTCCATGCGGTCGAAGAGTTCGTCCAGGTAGGCGTCGTCCACAAGGAGGCCCAGCTTTAACTGCATCGTGTTGGGGTGCAGGCGGCAGTTGTGGGCCCAGACGCCGTGGTCATAGAGGGGCTTGGTGACGGAGACCGATGCGTCCCTGACATTGAAGTTGAGACCCATGATGACGCCTCTCTGTGTGTAGTCCATGAGGAAATCGGGATACTTGGCCTTGAGTTTGTCCACACGTCGTGTGAGTTCAGCCGTATTTTTGTGGACGCGCTCGACCGTCTCGGGTCTTGTCGTGATTTCCAGGACCTTCATGGCAACGGCGCAGCCGAGCTCGGAGCCACCGCAGGTCGTTCCATGCATGCGGCCGATGTCAAACATCCAGCTGGCGGCCTTTCTGTTCATGACCGTTGCGGAGATAGGATAGATGCCGCCGCCAAAGCCCTTGGCGGAGACGATCATGTCGGGGACAAAGCCCTCGTGCTCAAAGCACCACATCTTTCCGGTGCGCATGAGACCGGTCTGAACCTCGTCGGCGATGTAGAGGGCACCATATTTTTCGCAGAGCTTTTTGACCTCGGCAAGATAGCCCGGCTTCGGGATGGGGAAGCCGTAGGTGGCGAGCAGGGACTCGATGATGACGCAGGCTGTGTCTCCCTTTTTCAGCTCGTCCTCCATGGCATTTAAGTCATTGAGCGGCACCTGGACAAAAGCTCCGGGTTCGCCCTCGCAGAGAAAGGGATCCTTGAAGACGGGGTCGCCTGTCGAGACGGCAAGACCTGTGTGGCCATGGTAGCAGCCCTTGATGGAAATGGTTTTCTTTTTCTTTGTGGCGTAGCGAGCGCTCTTGATGGCCAGGTCAACCGCCTCTCCACCGATGGCCGAGAAACAGCAGTAGTCGAGTCCGTCCGGGCAGAGCGAGGCGAGCTGCTCCGCGAGGAGGGCCTTGGTGACGCCCGTGAAGTGGTGGTTGCCGACGTCCATTTCCTGCATGGCGTCGGTCAGGGTCTCGATGAGCTCGGGATTTCTATGGCCCAGGTTGTAGGTGCCGCCGTTTAAGTGAATGTCCATGAGGCATCTTCCATCGATGTCCCAGAAGCGGTAGCCCTCACGCTTCCCCATGACAATCGGCATGCCGCGGTCGATCCACTCCTGGGTCTTGCCGTGATTCCAGTGGTCGAGTGACGCCTGAAGAACTTTTTCTTTTGTAATTTCCGAATTATCGAAATGCATATACCCTCCTTTGTTGAAAATGACGGATCTGTGTTTTGCGCCCTTACTGGCGGATGGGATCTGGACTGTGGGAAATGCATCGTTTTTGCTAACTGTGTTGGATTTACGCGCTATGGTCTGATGAAAATGCGTTTCACATTCGTCCGTACCATCTGTCAACAGAGCCTTTATCGGATCCCCATGGAATTTGTCTCGGGCAGGGTGCTGCCTCCGTCAAAGACCTGGGTGGTTCCTGTGATGTAAGAGGCCTCCTCGGAGGCAAGAAAGGCAGCCAGGTAGCCGGCCTCGTCCGGTGTCCCCAGTCTGCCGACCGGGACGCCGCTCTCAATTCCACGAATTGCCGCTTTGGGGTCCCCGGGATTGGCCGTTTTGGCCGAACGCTCGACCATGCCGGTGAGAACGTAGCCGGGCAGAATGGCGTTGACCGTGATCCCACGGGAGGCGTACTCGACGGCCAGAGATTTGGTGAGTCCGACAATGGCGGCTTTGCTCGCTGCGTAGGCGGAGTAGCCGGGGTCACTCACAAGGGCTCCGGTCACAGAAGATACATTGATAATGCGGCCGTATCTCTGGGACAGCATGTCCCGTATGACGGCGCGCGTGCAGTTCCATGTGCCGCGGACATTGACGTTGAAGATCATGTCCCGCGTCTCATCGGTCATCTCCTCGAAGCGGCAGACACGGGAGACACCGGCATCGTTGACCAGAATGTCCACCGGCCCGTAGAGATCATGGACAACTCTGATCAGGTTCTGTATACTGGCAGGATCCGTGACATCGGACCGGACGCCGGAGACAGTGAGGCCCCTCTTGCGAAGTTCTCCGGCAGCAGCCAGAGTATCCTCCCCGCGGGCTGTAATGACGGTCTTGGCTCCGCATAGAGCCAGAACCCTGGCGATTCCCAGTCCGATTCCTTTTGAAGCTCCCGTCACGAGAGCTGTTCTTCCACTCAGATCGACCATTGCCTTACCTCCTGCCCTCTTCATTGGAAAAGCAAAAAGCGCATCCGGAGGTTATGTAGCCGTCCGGGTGCGCCCTTGCATCAGCGAATGTATACGAAAGTATACTCCCTGATAAAAATTTGTCAAATCGGTGCATTTGCATTTTCGTGGAAATGGTTTCGGGATTTGTCATAAAAAAATGAAGGGTTTGATGAAAATTTTATGTAAGGATGAATATGAAAATGAATTTTCAAGGGAAAAACAGAAAGAAAACGGGCATTTTATTGCTTAGACATGAAAATTGCTTATGTCTCCATTCACTTTTTGCAGTTTACAAATTGTCAGAAAGCGTTTAGGATAAGGCCCATAAGAAAAACGCGGCAGGCAAGGGCGCCTGGAGATCGATGGATGGTCACCAGATGTCCTGCCTGTTTTTTCATGAGAGGGCAAGGGAGCCGGCGACACAAGAGAGTTGGCACCCCTGCCCGTTTTTCTTATAAGTGACATGCAGGTGTCCGTTTTAGAGAGGAGAAATGATTATGAAGAAGAATTATCTTAAGAAAGTGATGGCACTTGGACTTACAGCGGTCATGACGCTTGGACTTGGAGCCTGCGGTTCCTCGTCATCGACAGCATCGACTGCATCTTCCTCAGGAACTGCTTCCACAACAGAAGCGACATCCGGAGCAAGCAGCACGGCAGCTTCCGGTGAGAGTTACGGATCCAAGCACAAGGTTCTCCGCGTCGGTATCGAGTGCGCCTATGCACCTTACAACTGGACACAGGAGAGCGAGGAGGTCGGCAATGGAGACAAGGCCGTCAAGATAGCCAACAATGAAGGCTATGCATACGGCTACGATGTCAAGGTCGCTCAGATGATCGCCGACAAGCTTGGCTGGGATCTGGAGATCTACAAGAGCGACTGGTCTGCGATCTTCATGGGTCTCAACTCCGGCACCTATGACTGCATCATGAGTGGTATCTGCTACAGCGATGAGCGTGACAAGACGCTTGACTTCACAACACCTTACTATTGCAGAAAGATCACTGCTACCGTCCGCGCAGACAGCGAGTTCGCAGATTTCACAAGCCTTGATCAGTTCAAGGGCAAGAACGCCAAGGTCACTTCTCAGATGGGCACAAACTTCGTCGATTACAAGTCAGAGATCCCCGATGGCGAGAGCGTCACAGATTATGAGACTTCCGGAGAGGCTTTCCAGGCAGTCCTCAACTCCACGGCAGATGTCTGCATCCTTGATCAGACGACATCTTCTTCTGCTCTTATGACCATGGATGGACTTAAGGTTCTTGATCTTCCAGATGATGCCTTCACGGTTCCGGAGGGTGCTTCCAACGATTGCTGCATCGCTTTCAAGGAGGGTGATCCGGAGCGTGATGAGGTCAACGAGGCAATGAAGGAAATCGGCTGGACCACAGACAACAAGTCCCAGTTCGATGATCTTATGGATGAGATGCTCAAGTATCAGCCGTCTCAGGGTTGATGAGGGTCAGGTAATTCGTTTTCGAGGATGCACATGCATGTGCATCCTCAAAATTTCTCACTGCCAGCCAGCTGGTGCTTTCCGCATGGCATTCTTCGGCTGGCGAGTGACTACCATAGAGAGGTGAATGCATATGAACGCTTTATTGCTTGAGCTTGCGACGCCGACCGCTGCGGACGGCACCTTCACATGGGTGTGGTTCATGGCGAGAAAGTACGCGCACATGTTTTGGACCGCCACGCTGGTGACCCTGCTCGTCGCCGTCGTCGGTACCCTGCTCGGCTTTGTCCTCGGTTTTGCCGTCGGCGTCGTCGAGAATATGAAGATTCATCCCGAGGACAGCGCGGCGAGGAAAGCCGTCACGCGGATCCTCAAGATCATCGTCGGCATTTACGTCGAGATCTTCCGCGACACGCCGATGATCGTCCAGGGCATGGTCATTTACTACGGCCTGCGCCAGAATAACTTCATGATCACTTCCATTGCAGCCGGCATTTTAGTCACTGTCCTCAATACAGGCGCCTACATGGGCGAGACGGTTCGAGGCGGTATTGATTCTGTCGATCCGGGCCAGGAGGAAGGTGCTCTTGCCATGGGCATGTCCCACGCAGGCGCCATGCTCTACATCATTCTTCCCCAGGCTCTCAAGAATATCTTCCCCGAGATGGGAAATACTTTCCTCAATAACCTGAAGATGACTTCCGTCCTCAATGTCATCGGGGTCTCCGAGCTCTTCCTCATGGCCAAGACCGCCGGCGGCGCTTACTACAAATATTATGAAGCTTACCTCGTCATCGCCATCATCTACCTCATCCTCTGCTTCGTCCTGAACCGCGTCTTCCTTGCGATCGAGAGAAAGCTGAAGGAGACAAAGAACTACGAACTTGCGACCGAGTATCTGGTCGACGACTGAGAAATAGATTAGGGAGATAAGCCTATGGCAGAAGAAGCTGTTATTCAAGTAGAAAATCTGGTCAAGAACTTCGGCGACCACGAGGTCCTGAAGAAGATTGACTTTGAAGTTCATAAGGGAGAGGTTATCTGCATCATCGGATCATCAGGATCCGGAAAATCGACTCTCCTTCGCTGCATCAATCACCTGGAGCATCCGACGTCGGGAAGCATCCTCTTCCACGGCAAGGAAATCCACAACACACAGAAGGAACTCTCTGACTACCGCGCCCGCGTGGGCATGGTCTTCCAGTCCTTCAACCTCTTCGCCAACATGACGGTCCTTGAGAACTGCATGTTCGGCGTCCAGAAAATTCTTCACCTCGACAAGAAGGAAGCCAAAAAGCGTGCCATCCAGCACCTGCAGGAGGTCGGCATGGCCGTCTACATCCACGCCATGCCATCCCAGCTGTCCGGCGGCCAGAAGCAGCGTGTCGCCATCGCCCGCGCCCTCTGCATGAACCCGGAGGTTCTGCTCTTCGATGAGCCGACGTCGGCCCTTGACCCGGAGATGGTCGGTGAAGTTCTGAACGTCATGAAGGAGCTGGCCAAAGAGGGACTCACCATGCTGATCGTCACCCACGAGATGGCATTTGCAAAAAATGTCTCCTCCCGCGTCATTTTCATGGACAACGGCTATGTCGTCGAGGACGAGAGCCCCGATATTCTCTTCACGAATCCGAAAAATGAGCGTACACGCGAGTTTCTCAAGAGGTATATGGAAGACTGATGGAGGTAAAGTATGGATAAAGTGATTATTACGATTGCCCGGGGGTTCGGCAGCGGCGGAAAGAGGCTGGGATCCCGCCTGGCGGACGATCTGGGCATTCACTGCTATGAAAACCGGATTCTGCTTCTCGCCTCTCAGCTCTCCGGCATCGACAAGGAGATTTTTCAGGAGGCCAATGAGAAGCTGCGCATGACCAACTACACGCAGTCCTTTCTGCGCGGCCTGCCCAAAAGAAAGACACCCCACCCCGAGGAGCGGGAATTCGTCTCGGACGACGAGCTCTACTCCTATGAGAAGACCATCATCGAGAATCTGGCCGACTCGGAGTCCTGCATCATCGTCGGCAAGGCGGCGGACTGGGTTCTGCGCGACCGCAAAAATGTCATCAATCTTTATGTGGAGGCTCCCCGCGACTACTGCCGCCAGGAGGTCATGGAGCGCATGAAGATCTCAGCGGAGATGGCCGACAGTGCCATCACGAGCACCGACAAGTACCGCGCCGAGTACTACCAGTACTATACAGGCGGCAACTACTGGACCAACCCCGTTAATTACGATCTTACGATCAATACGGCCCGTGTCGGCTTTGAAAATGCGGTCAGGCTGGTCGAGGACTATATCAAGATCAAATATCCCGACTGGGTTCCGCCCATTAACCGGTAATGTGGTTACGGTTCGGCTGACGTATGGACTGCAACATAAGATAAATATACCAATGATCAGAGCCCGCTATCTGCTCGAAGCAGATAGCGGGCTCGTTACAGTTCACGGGGCACCCCGGCGCGGAGCACAAAGGCCTTCTCCCGGAGCGCATTCGATTTTCGCCGCCTGCTTTTGCGGCGAAAATTACTAAGTGA
>OMTP01000118.1 GCA_900313955.1 uncultured Lachnospiraceae bacterium
CCGCTGAGGACATGTTTTTCTCTCCGCAAAGAGCCCGTCCTGAACAGTTACAAATTCTGAATATTCTAAGGTATCTGGTGACAGGCATCAACCTTTGTCAGTCGTGGGTCTGGATTTGCTTGTCTGGCCTGCCGAAGTGGAAGGTTGTGTGAGTTCCACAGACGCCATCGAGCAGCCTTCTCACGCTGTCGATGTAGAGGATGCCCCTGTGATGCAGGCCCTCAAGAGCATCTTTGTAACCGCGCAGCTCCAGATATTCTTCTTCGCTGATCTTGATCTTCTTTGCATCGCAGAGCTTCACGAGATCGATGAGGGCGACGTCCTCGGCATTGGTGTAGTTGTCCCCGTGGCCGGCGTCGAAGGGGAGGCAGGCAAAGATTGCATCCAGATGGCGCATGGAGAAGGCTGCGCGGAATTTCTCACAGGCCGGTGCAAGGATCGCGTACTGGGCCTCCCAGAGGCGGCTTTGGATATCGTCTTCCGTGCCCGGCAGAGAGAACTTTGTCCCATCGCTTCTGCACTTCTCTTTGACAAGGCCATGGAATGTCTCAAGCGGATCCCGCATGAAATCATAAGAGACCTTGAAGAGGGCTGTGCACAGCTCCAGATCATCCCCTGCAACACAGAAGACCAGCTCCGCAAGATATTTCCGGAGACAGTCCTCGCAGTCAGCTTCCGCTGCCCCCATGACACAGAAGGCATAGCGGTCGAAGGCGCCCATCTCCATATCAAAGACACTCGATTCACTGACGCCCATCTCATCCAGATCCATTTTTCTCATTCCTCCTCATAGAGATCATTGTCGCGAAATCCCGTCATGTCATTTTCAGAAATAAAAAGATACCGCTTCTTGCCGCCCACGTCGGGAATGCCGGCGATGGTGAGCTTTCTCCACAGATACTTCCTCTCATCTGCAAGGAGCGGGAAAAAACTGTGGATCCGCCTCTCCGGAGCAATCCTGACCCTCTCTTCCAGAGTCGTAAGATCCACAAAGGCAAGGTACTTCTTCTCCCACCCCGGTGCACAGCGGGAAGCAATCATATCGAGATAGGCTGTCAATGACGTTTGGCCACTTGTGTACTTCTTAGCGATCGGGCCATGCACATGGCTGAAAGAATCGTCCTCGGGGACAATCACTTCCACCTCATCGATCCCCGTGTACATATCCTCCAGGGTTACCGTATAGGGATCCACGCCCTCATGAATCACACTTGCACGCGTCTCGATAAAAGAGAGCAAAAAGGCCCTCCTCTCCCCGCTGGCTTTGAGGCGGCGGACCTGCGTGATACCACGGAGATTACGGTAGGAAATGTCAAATCGGGTTGCATTTCCCTGAAAACTGTCCGCCCGCTTCAGCATCGAGTGAATCGCAGCTTCATCTTCTTTTAAAAATGCATTTTCAGGAAGGATCTGCATGCGGTCTGTCTCATACCCCAGGCGATGCAGAAGATCCTGCCACTCCCGGTTCATAAAGAGGACGGAAATGGCATCTCCTTTTTCCTCAAGAATAAGAAGGGGTATGCGGCTGCCCTTGGACCGACCCTCGATCATGTTCGATACGGCCGGATCAAGGACATTGACCTTTCCCACCTCGCAGTAGAAAGCCTGCTCCTCCGGCTCCTCACAGACAAGCTTTCCCTCCAGAAATCTTTTCCGGAGTTCGTCAATCGGCATGGGTTTCGCCAGGTAGAAGCCCTGAATATAGGGACACCCGATGGTCTTTAAGAACTCCTCCTGATCCGCCGTCTCCACACCCTCGACAAGGGGCATAGCCCCCATTTGCCGGACAAGATCCACGGCCTCTGTCAGCATGACCGGGGTCTTCTCATTTTCATGGCGAAGAAACATCATGTCGATCTTGATGACATCGAAGTCAAAGGTGTGCAAAGCGCCAAGCGAGCTGTAGCCGCTCCCAAAGTCGTCCATCCAGACCTGGTAGCCGTCGCGGTGAAATTCCCCGATCTCCCGGCGGATGAGATCCGTATCATTGACCAGAGCCGACTCGGTGATCTCGATCCGGAGCAGATCGCGCGACACGCCATACCTGTCCAGAATCGCGTTGATCGACTTGTGGATGCCCGACCACAGAAGGGAACTGCGCGAGAGATTGACGGAGATGGGGACAAGTTTACTCTGGTCGATTCCGTCCGCCTTGTAGCCACGGCAGATGTGCTCGATTATGTAGAGATCCAGCTTGTAGATGAGGTGCGTGTCCTCCAGAATCCCGATGAACTCAGCGGGATTTAAGAACCCGTACTGGGGGTCAATCCAGCGGGCCAGAGCCTCAAAGCCCGCCACCTTTCCGCTCATAGTGCGGCCGATGGGCTGCAGGTAAGGAACAATCCACTCTTTTTCAATCGCCTCGTCCAGATGGGCGACGAGATAATTACTGCGGATCATCTCATCTTCCATCCATGGCTCAAATCTTGCAAAGTAGGTGTTGAAATCCGTGCGGACGGACTCCCCGGCCATCTTGGCGCGGTCAATCGCCTGGTTGAGATCCGTCTCCCCAAACTGAATCGTGTAAATGCCCGCGTGGATGGAGACGCTGTACATGCCCCTGGCGTACATGCGGTCATGGACCTCACGCACAACTGTCTCGGCCTCGTCGTCCGGCGCCAGGGCATAAAAATGATCGGAGTAATAGCGGATGAGAAATTTGGTTCCCAGCGCGCTCAAAATCACCGAAGAGAGCTCCCTCAAAAGAGCATTCCCCGCCTCAAATCCATACTTCTGGTTGTAAGCCGCGAACTGATTGATGTCGAAGTAGATAAGGTCCCACATGCCCTTTTTGTACTCTTCGGCATTCTGCTCCATCTTCTGCAGGTCCCTGTGAAGGCCTGCGATCGACTGCTGAAAAGTGCGGATGCTGGGAAGGCCGGTGACAGGGTCCACCTGTTCCAGCTTCTCCGTCTTCCTCCAGTAATCCTCTGTTCCAGGATCGCCGGAATCACGGCTGGTGTCGGAGACGTCGGTACCGACAATAAGATACGCCCTTCTGCCGGCATAATTAGAAACCAGCTGCACGCGCATTCTGGCCTTGACCGTCTTTGAAACAGCATCATAAGAATCCATGTCACCCACATGGGCCAGGGGTTCCAGCTTGCTGATGAGAAGCGCATGCAGACTCTCCGTTTCGTCATTCATGATAGACTCGAACATCTCATAGGTAGGGCGTCCAGACAGCTCTTCTGTCTGCCTCGCGGCAGGATTCTCATAAAGGATCGAAATCCTTCCCCCCGCAAGGGCCAGAAGAAAGACCGGCTGCCTGCTCTTTGCAAGTTCGGGCATCCCGATGAAGGCAGACGTTCCCCCCAGCACATTGATTTGATTGACCGGTCCGAAGAAGGCACGGTCGTCCCAGCTCTCAAAGATATAGCCCCGCAGGTGGACTTCTTTGATAATTCTTGAGGAAGGATACGGCGGACAGATATAATTTCCCTCCAGATAGCCAAAGCCAACGCTGTGCAGGAAATCCAGCTCTTCCCCACTCTCCACGCCCACGGCGACCACATTTGCCCCGATCTGCTTCACGAGGCGGACAAAAGATGACAGAAGCACTTTTGCATTTTCCGAAAGACCATGAAAATGCTCCATACTGATCTTGACATAGTCAAAGGAGGCATTCTGAAGAAAGACCATCGAATTTTTTCCTTCGCCAAAATGATCGAGAAAAGTGGCATAGCCTTCTTCATGAAACTTATGAAAATGCTTCTCGATGATCTCTCTGTCCTCGTTTTTCCCCGACTCTGCGATCTCCAGATGGATGTCTTCGGGACCCAGTCCCGCCTCCTGCAAAATGCCGGCGATCGTCTCATGAATACCTTCTTCCCTGAGCGACAGGACAGATACATTGAGGGAGACCGGAAACGTCCCCTGTCCCTTCTCCCTCATCTCTTTCAGCTCCTTTATGGCGGTTCGAAGGACATAGAGATCCAACATGGGTGTGAGGCCTGCCTCCTCGAGCTCCGGCAGGAAAGCATCCGGATAGAGCGTTCCGCGCTCGGGGTCGTTCCACCGGGCCAGGGCCTCGAGGGCGCTGATCTTGCGGCTCAGGGATCCCAGAAGGGGCTGGTAGCAGACGACAATCTGCCCGCCTTTGATTGCCCCTTCAAGATTTTCCCGCAATTCCTCACTCTTCTTCTGTGCCGAATCTTCTGCACGATTTGCCATGGGAGATCCTCACTTTCCTCTTGCCACCTGATCCACGTCGCTTAATGAACGCATTCTAAAAGTAGTATACCCTTTCCCTCCTCTCGTTTCAACAAGAAACAAAATCTTGCCCATGGATCGTTACTGTTCACGTTACTGTTCACTCGTCAGCCAATGGGAGCCCTTTGGAAAGCATTTCCGGAGTG
>OMTP01000148.1 GCA_900313955.1 uncultured Lachnospiraceae bacterium
CCTGCTTTTGCGGCGAAAATTACTAAGTGAAGGAAGAAGGCCTTTGTGCGAAGCGCCGAAGTGACCCACCCGTGAACAGTAACGACATGTTTTTCTCGAAGCAAAAGTGCCCTCCTGAACAGTTACCCTATTTTTTAAGAAAGGAGCAGCCATGAAGAAAACTTTTCGCTTCCGCTACGTACCACTCATTCTCACAGCTGCGCTTATTTTCCTTATCTATCAATACGGAAGCCGGGCTTCATGGAACATCTATGGGGACGGATCTTTTCGTGGAATCAGCGTCAATCTGGTCTTTTATGTCGTGGCGTCTCTGGCTGTTCTTGTGGGATATCTCCTTGCTTCTTTTTTTACAGAGCACATTCTGCGCAGGTTCTACAATTTCGACAGAGAAGATCTGGCAAAACCTATCCAAGCTTCCCTGCGGGCGCTCGTCCTGTTCTTTCTGGCTGTAGCTGTCTTTTACCTCTATAAGGTGTATGTGAGTGAGTCGCTCATTTACCCGGATGAGGGCATGGAGAATGCGGTTCGCCAGTTCGTTCCCCATGCGCCTTTCTTTTTATTTCTTTTTGCCTGCAGTTTTGTTGTCTTCTTTCTTCTCGAAGCGGTGGAGAGTGCGGGGGAGAGCAGGACGGCAGGCGCTGTCCTTTTTTCTTTTTTGAATGCCTCTCTTCTCTATTGTCCGAATCCTCTGGAAGATGCAGGCAGTGCCTCTGTTCTGCACATTCATGCCTATACCGCGAGTATCCTGCAGGTTGCCCATGCTGTCCCCTATGGCAGGGAAAGCAGCAGCCTGTATGGCCATTACGGTATTCTCTACCTGCCATTTGTCAGGCTTTTTGGAGACAGCTACAGGGCGATCGCCCTTTCCATTTCCCTCTTTGGCTTTCTTGCCTTCTTCGCGGTCTTTCAATCCATGCGAACCGTTCTCAGGAGCGACCGCATCTTCTTCTTTGCCATGACTGCGGCCTCGGCGGCAACCTGCATCTGCAGCCGGAGAGGCCAGTATTTTCAGACCAACCCCCACCGCATGCTTTTTCCCTGTCTCCTGCTTCTTCTTATCACGTGGGAGGAGACGGGAAAGACTGCGGAAAATGTCCGCAAGTGGCGGATTTCGGAGTGGGTCTTCGGCTCCTGCGCCATCCTCTGGAATACGGAAATGGGCCTGATCAGCGTCTTTGCTCTCATGCTGATCAAAGTATTTCAGGCACTGGAGAAGCATCCTCTCTTCTCGCTTGCGACGGGAAAGCAGATTCTTATGACTCTTCCCTATATGCCGGTTGATTTTCTTACTGCCTGGGCCGCCACGGGGCTCTACAATCTTGCGACAGGAGGAGGTCTTCCTGATTTCAGGACATTTCTCTATCCGCTTATGTCCAGATCATTCATGGTGGATACGCTCCGCATGCCGCTTCAGGATCCTCTTGCTTTCTATCTTCTGGTTCTTATCGTGTCTTATTTGTGTGCACTTTCTTTTCTGCGCATGCGAATCTGGCGTACGAAGGCAGACGAGGCCACTGTGACCGTGGGGTTTGCTGCTGCCATTTCTTCCCTTGGCTGCATGGCTTATTTTATCAACCGTCCCGTCTCCCGGAGCATTGCGGTCTGCCTTCCCCAGTTTGCTTTTCTTCTGGCCCTGTGCGCTGACCGCATTATGATTCTTCCCAAGGACCACAAGCTTGGGATGCTCCTGCATCCACTCGACTCCCTGCTGACCGGTACGGCTTTTCTGACTTTTTTTATTCTCTTCTTTACGTCCGTCTCGACGATTCTGGAGCTGCCCGGCGCTCTGGAGAGCAGGGCGACTGCTGTCTGGAAGGATTCTTCTATGCAGACACTGGAGAGCGAGATTGATGGTGCCGTCGGGAAGGGTACGTTCGCTTATGGTGCCGGGGTGCCCGAGGTCTATCAGGACCTTGGCTGGGACACTGGCCTCTATGGAATCGACTATGCGGATATGGATGAGGCAGACAAAGAGAGGGTTGAGACCCTGGTGGACAAGGCGTCGTCTGTCTTGACTACAGACAACAGTTTTGACACAAGTGACTGGGAACTCAGAAATGAGTGGCAGACACGGGCGCTCACTTTCCGTTACTTCGTGAGAAAAGATCACGTCGCGTGAGGCACACCAGGGCAGTATGAGCAGGCTTGCCTCACGGGTCTTCCTGCCGAACCTGACTTGGATGAGGCACAGGTCCCCCCATGGGGAACTATGCCTCACGCAGCATCCTCCACCCATAGACAAAATGAGGCACAAAAAGCAAAACCGCTTTCCATGCCTCACTTTTCCACTTTTTCAGAATCATTTCAGCTGATCTTCAGGTACTCCGGGCACTCGTTGACAATGACCTTGTTCTTCCCGTAACAAGTCATCAGATCGTCCGGGAAGCTGACCTCAATATTGGCGTCAGCCCCCAGGACAGGGCGGATGCGGTCAAGAATACCGTCAATATCCATAAGGCTCCTCTCCCCCGCCAGACGGAGCTCATAAGAGCGGACCCCTTTCTGAACCAGCTGATAGTTCTTCACACCCGCAAGATCCCAGAGCTCATTGGTAATGGCGTAGACCGAGACCAGCTCGCCCCTGGTTGAATAAAGAGGATCCGCAGCTCCGGTAATAATGTCCCTGATCGACATGCGATAGTGGCCGTTCTTGACGACATGGTGAGCGCGGGCAAGATCACCATTTGCATAGCGGATCAAGGGGAAAGCACGGTTGTTGAGATCTGTGATGACGACGCGGCCCTCTTCCCCATCCTCACAGGGCTCATCAGAATCCATCTTCAGAATCTCAACATAATAGCTCTCCGCGTTCATATAATAGCGATTCTCTATGGGATCCTGAATGCCGATAATTCCATTTTCCTCACTTGCATACCAGGCCTGAACAGTACAGTTAAACTGGTGCATAAGGGCGCTGCGGATCTCTTCGGTCAGCGGTTCCGTAATCGGAATGATAGAGTGAACCTCGAAGTCGTCCATATCGACGCAATAGCGGTCAATATAGTTGCTGATGAGGGCGAGCGCCGGTGAATAGCCAATGATTGCCTTGACATGCTTACTGCGGATCGTATTCAGCATGTCCGCAATTTTTTCATCGCTCAGAGAGGAACAGTCGAGACGGAGCATATTTTCCGCGTGGAGCGTCACCCGATTGGGATTGCCCTTGCCCGACCAGACGCGGATCATGGCCATCTTCTCGCCGATATAGTAGTTGGCGAGACTGGCAAGAAAGATGCCGTCCGCAGCGTTCATTTTCACCTTGCGCGCATCCTGCAAAATGGCCAGCGGAAGATCGTTTCTGCCGTTTGTGTGCCTTATGCGGCAGCCCCTGCCGTCGGCATATGCGGAGGAAATAAAGTCATCGCGGCGACGTCTTATGAGCTCCCGGTCGACAACAGGGAAAGATGCAAGCCCTGCATCGGGATCCATGTCCTTATAAAATGCAGTCGTCGATGAGGCATGGCGCAGCAGGTCGCGGAGCTTCGCCTGCGTCTTCCTGACAGATGTGCCGTGGCGAAAAGCCCTGAGATCGGACTCATATCTCTTTTTGATCTTTCCGCCGTTCGCAGCATCCATGGCGAAATAAGCACTCCAGCGGAAGGTCTCCGGAAATGTATCTTTGACAATCATAGAAAAATCCTCTTATCAGCGGCGACGGCGCCTGACGATCAAAGTGATGACAATAGCAGCGATTCCCGCCAGAACCAGGATTCCGAAAATGAGAATGGCAAGCCCGCTCTTTGTCTCTGCAAGCCTTCTGAAATCCATGGTCACGCCGCTCTTCCGGTTCTCCGAGACGTTCGTGCCTGTGCTCTCACTTGCCTCAGACATGCCGGAGGCAGGCTCCTCTTCTGTAGAGGCCGCCTCCCCGGTCTTCTCGTACGCAGCTTTTGCCATCACCGTCTCACCGACAGCCTGCCCTTCATACATTGCCGTGAGGGCAACCTGCTCTTCCCCATCCTCAGCCTCTGCATCTTTGACATCCACTGTGCAGTCCGCCGCAGCGGCCGTCTGAGGAAGCGTCACTGTCATCGTCGATGTGCCTCCGCCGACGGGAATGGCCTCGTTTGTGAAGCTTCCAAAGCCATAGGTATAGAGCGCTTTGTGATCGAGGCATGCATAACCGCCGTCCTGGGCATGCATGGTCATGCAGATGAGTGTCCTCCCCTCTCTCTCCACAAAAGAAATGAGGCAGGATCTCGCCGCATCCGTATAGCCGGTCTTGCCGCCGATGATCCCGTCCACCATGTAGTTGGGATCAATGAGCAGGGCATTGTGGGTAGTCACCGTCCTCTGCGCCGTCATGTTCGTCGCCGGAATGGTGTAAGAAGGCGTGTGAATAATGGTGCAAAAGAGCGGATACTGAAGAGCCGCACGGCCAATGAGAGCCATGTCGTGGGCGGTCGTGTAGTGCTGATCATCCGGCATGCCGCAGGCATTGGCAAAGTGCGTGTTCGTACAGCCAAGTTCCCTCGCCTTATCGTTCATCATCGCAACAAACTTGTCGATCGAACCGCCGCCAATGTGCTCACCGATCGTGGTCGCGATGTCATTGGCAGACTTCAGCATCATGGCGTAGAGCATATCTTCCAGCTTAAACTGCTCCCCCACCTGGGTGTTTAAGTTGGAACTGCCGCTCACGGCATAGTTGACGCCAGTCTGCGTCACCGTCACCGTGTCGTCAAGCTTGCCGTACTCAAGTGCCAGGAGGCATGTCATGACCTTGGTCGTCGATGCCGGAAACATCTGCTGGTTCATTCCCTTATCATAGAGAACTGCCCCCGTATCCGCGTCCATGAGGCAGCCAACGGTCGAGTAGATATCATCGGCCTTCGGCCACCCCTCTATGCCGTTCGTAGCAACCGTCGCTGCGTCCGCGGGGGAAGCAAGCGTCGGGGTGGGACTGGGCGTCACCGCTCCCGTCTGCGCAGCAGCCGGTGTCGCTGCGGCGAAGGCACAAGATGGGATCCCGCTCACCGCAAGCGTCATCGTCATGGCAAGGGCCGCTGCCCTCTTCTTTATTCGTTGCATATCAGACAAAACCTTCCTCCAATCCGCTCTCCACAAGACCGACAAGAGCAGAGAGAGCCTCCTTCTCGTCCGGCCCGTTGCAGACAATCTCAATTTCTGAACCCGCCTGGACACAGGCGCTCAGGATCGACAGAACACTCTTTGCGTTTGCCGTAGTGTTCTCAAAGGTAAATGTAATTGTCGACTCATATTCTCTGGCCCTGGCGCAGAATGTCCCGGCGGGCTTCAAATGCAGCCCCGATGGGTTGACAACTTTGACAACTTGACTGACCATGCTATTTCCTCCTTATCCTATCCTACATCGTAACGATTCCGGACCGCCGACGAATGACTGCTTCTCAATCACTCCCAGCCGTCGGCCTCCTGAATCGTCAGATACATCTTAAGATGTCCCCGATACGGGCTCATTCTTCGAGATCGTCACCGCTGCCTTCACAGGTTCCACGAGCGTATACCCGCTCGGCAGCGAGACATCCACATCCACTGTGTAGGTGCCCTCCTTCATGCCGCTGAAATCCACCGAAGCTGTGATCTGATTCACATTCAGATCCGGCAGTTCCTCCGCCGACCCGCGCACACGGACGCTGATCTCCCCTTCGTTAAAAACTGCATTGAGATTGGAATCCAGGTTGTTCCTCACGATGCTCCTGGAATCCAGCGAGAAGGACTTGCTGTCATAAGGGATAATCTGCACCTGAACAACAACCGTGCTGCTGAGACCCTCCGCCAGCCGGATTCCCTCAGGCAAAAAGTTGTTCAGATCGACGTTGACGCTTCGATCACTTGTCGCCTCGCTCACATCGACAGCAGCCGATTCCTCATCAATCACAATTGTATTGCCGGCCGCCCTGAAGGCTTCCAGAGATGCCTCATCGCCCACAATCGAGACCGTATCCGGCGTCAGATCAATATCACCGACCTGATACCCCTCCTTGGGTTTTCCATACGTCTGCGCCTCAATCCTGACATCTGTATCGACCTGGTACAAAGTCACATGAACCTTCAGATCATTCTCCTCCACATTGACAAACGTAAGGTAGGACTTCTGCGTCTCCGAGAGCTCATTTCCATTTTTATCAAAAATATGCAGAGTCGCGCTCAGATCCGCATTGCTCTTAAGCGACGAGACATCCACCTGCGCCTGGATCTTGTCGATACTGTTGACCAGGGACGCAGATCCCCTGACTGTGATCTTATCGGTACTTGGTTCCATGGCACCGACTTCGTAGCCATTGGCAGGTCTTGTATCTCCTGTCGTCGTGTTGACAACAAAAGACTTGCTCGTCAGCGTCTCAAGCTTGATCTCAATATTTCGCGGGCTGACCGTTACAGAGTCCGCATTGACGCCAGGCACAGAAACCTTGACCGGCACGAGGACAGGATCCGAGCCAAAGTCGATGATCTGGGTCAGATCTGCCACTGCCGTGATATTGCTGCTCGACAGCCTCTCCACACTGGAGCGGTGCGTGTGTACTGTGACATCAATCGTCGTGGATCCCGGGTCCACCTCATACGCGCGATTCCTTCCCTCCAGATAAGATGCGTTGCTGAAAGTAACCGTGACGCCCGAAAATGTCTTGAGAGTCATGGGATCACTCACGTTCATGATGATGAGCCAGAGGATAAAGGCGATCACAAGCGATGCAATCTTAAGTCCCGGATTGGAAAAAATCTTACTCTGCTTGATCCTGTTCATCTTTTTCATCCTTCTTTGGCCCCTTTCTCAGAACCAGTTTTCTCTCTTCGTGATCATTCAGGTGGTGCTTCTGCAGAAGATGCATCTGCTCCCTGAGGGAACTTGATGTAATTCCCGTGATCAACTGGCCCTGATAGGCGATCGACACTCTTCCGCTCTCCTCAGAGACAATGATGATGAAGGCGTCGCTGATCTCAGAGAGCCCCAGCCCCGCCCTGTGACGGGTACCGTATCTCTTGGAGATTCTGGCGTTGTCCGAGAGAGGCAGATAGCATGTCGCTGCCGCGATTCGATCACTGCGCACGACAACAGCGCCGTCGTGCAGCGGCGTATTATGTTCAAATATATTGGTCATAAGCTGAGAAGAGACCTGAGCGTCGATCGTGATGCCCGTGTTGATGTACTCATCCAGAAGAATATTCTGCTCGATGACGATCAGGGCCCCCGTCCTCACCTCACTCATTTCCGTGACTGACCGGATAATCTCCGTAATCGTCCGGTCAGAAATAAGGTCATTTTTATCTGTACTTGCATCAAAGCGAAAGAAATTTGAGAAAATGTTCCTCGTTCCCAGAGATTCCAGCGCCTTTCTGAGTTCCGGTTGGAAAATGATCACCAGGGCAATGAGGGCCACATTGGCAAAGCGGCTTGTGATCCACAAAATGGCGCTCATCTGGAAAATGGTCGCGATCAAGATGAAAATGATGACGATCAGAATTCCGCGCAGAAGGTTATAGGCACGGGTCCTCTGGATCCATGCCATAAAAAAATACAGAATTGATGCAATCAGCAGGATCTCGATGATGTCGATCGGCTGAATCCGAGGCATATAGATCCCCGAGAGATAGTTCCGGAAAGTTTGTACAATCCCCGACATTCCGGATGCTCCTCCTTTCCGTCCGAAGTAAGAACGAAAGCAGCTATGCAGGAAGAGTCCTGCTTTTCAAAACACGTCCTGCACAGGTACCTGCAAATTATAGATTCCTGAGTGAATCCTCAAGCTTCTTCTCAAAATCCACGTCCGTGAGGTCCGGCTTCTCTACCGGCTCCTCCTCGCTCTCACCGCCCTTACTTGCGCGCTGAGTGACGGCGACCTTGGGAACTGCCTTGACATAGTAGTAATAATCGTCATCCTCAAATTCAAGGCGCTCCGTCTTCGCGTAGTCGAGAGGCAGCATGATGAGGATAAGAAGATAGACTGCGATGCAGGAGGCCACTGTGCCGATGAGCACCGTCGGGATCGCAAACGAAGTGCCGAGAACTGCATTTCCGAGGACAATAAACATGAGATAGACAATGCCGCCCACCGGAACAGCAACAAGATGGCCGTGGCTGATGCCGAGAGCGCGGATAGCATGAACCACCACGACGACCGCAATCATGGCGATCACATTGATAAAACATGTCGATGTAAAGGTTCCTCCGATGAGAAGACTGAGCCGCTTGTCAAAGGAAGACAGGGGAAGCTGCTGAATTGCGCTTCCCTCCCTGCTGAGGGCAGCCATGAAATAATAGAGGACCGTGCCACAGGCGACAGCCAGAACCGATGAAAGCTTGCGCTTGAGGCCGCAGAAGAGCGGTACAAGAGCGGAAAAACCAAAGAAAATGGCCACCGGCACCAGAGAAAAGGCCACCGCGTCCTCTGCCACAAAGCGCAGGAATAAAATGACCAGGACCAGCATGAAAACCGCCGCCACGACGGCTGCATCAATCCCGACTGCGGACGCTTGTCCGACAACGAGAATGCAGGAGAAGACCGGAATCATGGTCGATGGAAAGACGGTTGCAAGGAGCGCAAGGAGGAGAAGCAGAACCGGATTGGAGAAGACCGGCTGATAGTTCAGAACCGAGCGAATCCAGAAGAAAGAGATCATGGCAAGGATAAACTTGCCCGCCATATCGACAAATGTCGAGTGACGTCCATAATATGCTCTTAACGTTTGATCCAACTTTGCAAAACCTGTCATCTTCTGCTCCTTCTTCCCGTCTGCTTATCCGTCTCGCCGTCCGAGCGCTTCATCATCTTCTCAAGTCTCCTCAGCTGGATCTCATAGGCGCGCACGCTCTTCTTCGCCGCCTCGTAACGCCTCTTGCTGATCACAAAGGTGATGATCATATAGATGGCAAGAACCACGATATAGAGAATGAGGAGGATGGATCCGAGCTTCATGGGATCAAAACTGTCTATGTTGTCCAGCAGCCAGTCTATGTTGCCCGCGGCGACGAGGCCGAGCACAAGGAGATAGGCGATGGTCGTGAGAAAGAAAGTCTTGAGGAGCTGAACTGCAATGTAATCCGATTTGTAATACTTGCATATGCGTAGAGCCTTCTTGTCCTCTTTTGTCTCGTACATTGCGAGAGGTACCATCTCCCTCAAATGAATTTCGTTCATCAGGTGTCCTCCTTAGGACTTTGCATATAGTTACCTAGTATCTTACCATAAATCCCATGCCGATGCAAACAGTTAGGAAATACACATGCGCGGCTCCGTTGTCAATGAGGACGGCGCTCATGGCGTCGATGGTGGCTCCTGTGGTGTAGATGTCATCAACGATCAAAATGCGGGGCGGCACTCTGACACCGTCAGGGACGGCAAAAGCTCCCTTCAGGTTCTGGAATCTCTCTTTTTTATTCAGGGCTTTCATGGCGGCCGTCTTCTCGCGGCGAACAACAAGGTCCGTCCTGAGAGGAATGCCGTAGCGCTCCGCCAGGGGACGGGCGATCTCCTCGGCCTGATTATAACCGCGCGAGATAAGCTTGTCTCTGTGGACAGGCACCGGCACGACGGCGTCCGGCTGCCACCTGCGGATCTTATCCGGTACAGACGCCGCGAGAACGCGACCCAGAACCGCCCCGTACTCCCGGCGTCCCTTGAATTTCAGATAGGCCATGGTGTCCCGCATGGTTTCATTATATAAGAGAAGCCCCATTCCCTCGTCGTAGATGTGCGGCGTCGCCTTGCAGTCGTCGCACAGGGTCTCAAAGTCCTCGACGGGTTTGCCGCATTTTCTGCAGCGCTTCGTCGTCACAAAAGGCAGTTTCTCCCTGCACTCGGGGCAGATGTCTTCGCCCCACGGGGCAATTCCATGGCAGATGGGGCACCTGCGGGGATAGACGAGATCAAGGACATTTTCATAAAATTTACTCTTATGGGTCCGCCTCTTCTCCCCGGCGGCTCTTCTTGGATTCAGGGAAGACAAAGTTCACAGATCCTTTCTGCAAGAGACGTATAGCGGCGCTCTTTCATCTCATTGTGAATCATGGACAGGACAGCGTCGCGGCTGCCGAGAATGACGACGCATTTCCTGGCCCGGGTGACGGCTGTGTAGAGGAGATTGCGGTTCATAAGCATGCGGGGACCGCTGAGAAGAGGCAGGATGACCGCCGGGTATTCGCTTCCCTGCGATTTGTGAATCGTAATCGCATAAGAAAGCATGAGCTCATCGAGGCCGGCATAGGGATAATCGACGAACTTTCCTCCGTCGAACTCGATCAGCATGGTCTCGGACATATCCTCAATATCGCGGATCGTCCCCATGTCCCCGTTGAAGATTCCCTCGCCGTGCTCGACCGGGATATTGTACTTGCCCCGGATCTCCCAGGACATCTGATAGTCATTCCTGATCTGCATGACCTTGTCGCCCACGCGGAAGACGTGGTCGCCGTAGGCCTTCTCCTTCTTGCCGGCAGCCGGGGGATTCAGGTACCTCTGAAGATCGCCGTTCAGCTTCTCCACACCCAGTGCGCCCTTGCGCATGGGAGTCAGCACCTGAATTTCACTCCATGGGGCGTCCACATAGCGGGGCAGCATGTCGCGGATGAGCTGAATGCTGTTGGCGATGATGCGATTCGTATCCGACCTCTCGAGGAAGAAAAAATCGCGGCTCTGATTATCGAAGGAAATGTCCTCTCCCTTATTGATCCTGTGCGCGTTCACGACAATGTCCGATGTTGCCGCCTGCCGGAAAATGTGGGTGAGCGTGACTGTGGGAAATGCCTCCGATGCGATGATGTCTTTCAGCACGCTTCCGGGCCCGACCGACGGCAGCTGGTCCACGTCTCCCACCAGAATCAGATGCATGCCGGGAGTCAGTGCTTTTAGCAGAGCATGCATGAGGGAAATGTCCACCATAGACATCTCGTCGATGATCACGACGTCTGCCTCCAGGGGATTCTCCTCATTTCTGCCGAACATTGTGACGCCGCTCCCATTTTTATCCTTTTTGTCGTCGCTCCCGCTCACTTCCAGCATGCGGTGGATGGTCTGGGCTTCGTAGCCGGTCGTCTCGGTCATGCGCTTGGCCGCACGCCCGGTCGGAGCTGCGAGCAGAATATTTTTCTTCTCTTTTTTAAAATAGCGGATCATCTGGTTGATGGTCGTCGTCTTGCCGGTGCCGGGTCCTCCGGTCATGACGAGGACGCCGTGACTGGCGGCCATCCTGACCGCCCTCACCTGCTCCTCTTCCGGCTCAAATTCGCTGGTCTTCTCGATGGCCGCGATTTTTTCCGAGACATCATCATCACTTATCCCCATGGGGATATTGAGATCGAGAAGCATACGGGCCGTGTCGCTCTCCAGGTAGTAATAGCGGCCGGCGTAGACAACAATGTCATCTCCGAGACGCTTCACGACGACCTTTCTCTCCATGGCCAGCGCCTCGACGGCGTGTTCCATAGCCTCTTCGCCCGAGCCCAGGAGCTCCCCGGCTCTTAAAAAGAGTTCCTTCTCCGGCAGGTAGACGCTTCCCTCGAGAGATGCATTCATGAGACAGTAGAGAAGGCCGCTCTTGATGCGGTACTCGCTGTCCGCCGCGATGCCCACGCGGGCGGCAATCCTGTCCGCCTTGAGGAAACCAACGCCGTCGATGTCTTCCGCGAGCTGATAGGGATTCTGCTGCAGAACATCGTAGAGTTTCTCGCCATACTTCTTATAGATTCTGATCGACAGGTCATGGGGGATTTCATACTTCTGCAGAAAAAGCATGGCCCGCCGAAGACCCGTCTCTTTTGCGACCTGTTCAGCGATCTTCTGGGCACCCTTCATGCTGATCCCCTTGATCTCCGCCAGCCGCTCCGGCTCCTCTTCCATGATGCGAAGAGTGTCGTCCCCGAATGTCTTCACGATTCGGGCAGCCATGGACTTGCCGATGCCCTTGATGGCGCCACAGCCAAGATACTTCTCAATCTCCTCTTTCGTCTCCGGGACATGAATACTGACGCTCGCCACCTTGAACTGCCGCCCGTAAACCGGATGCTCCGTCATCTGCCCCTCGGCATCCACCGTGAGCCCCGTCTCCGCCGTATCCAGGTAACCGACGCAGGTCAGCTCCTTTCCTTTCATGGAGAGAGAAAAAACCGTGTATCCGTTGTCTTCATTGCGGAAGATAATATGTTCAATTGTCCCTCTGACAGATTCCGCCATGTTTCTCCCTATCGCCAGCAAGCTCGTCCCACCGGGACGGATGGATCTTAATAGTCCATACGACCCAGTGCGTCCATCATCTCCAGATATTTTCCCGCCCCGATGGCGACACAGTCGCCCGGGTTCTCAGCCACCACTGTGTTGATGCCGGTTCTCTCCTCGATGAGCTCCGTGAAGCCATCGAGCAGGGCTCCGCCGCCCGTCAGGATAATGCCGCGCTCCGCAATGTCCGCGGCCAGTTCCGGCGGCGTCTTCTCCAGAATGCCGTGCACTGCATTGGCGATGCGGGTGACCGGGTCCGCAAGCGCCTCCCTGATCTCCTCCGATGTGATGGAAATGGTCTGCGGCAGGCCGGTCATGACATTGCGGCCCGACACCTGCATAGTGTCCGCGATCGGCCGCTTGTAGGCACTGCCGATTCTCACCTTGATCTCATTTGCCGTGGATTCATCGACAAAGAGACTGTGGTTGCGGCGGATGTGGCGGGTGATCATTTCTGTAAATGTATCTCCCGCCACCTTGAGGGTCGTCTGCAGAACCGGCGCCCCGATGGAAATGACGGCGATGTCCGTTGTGCCGCCGCCAATATCGACAATAAGGCTGCCAACAGGCTTTGTGACGTCAATTCCGGCGCCAATGGCCGCCGCGACTGTCTCCGGAACCATGGTCACGTCTCTTGCGCCCGACTGGTAGGTAGCTTCCTCGACTGCTCTCTTCTCCACCTCTGTCACTCCTGTCGGAATACAGATGCTGATGTAAGGTTTTCTGAAGGCGCGTCTCCCCAGTGTCAGCTGGATATAGTAGCGGAGCAGCTTCTCCGTCACGTTGTAGTCGGAGATGACGCCGGCCTTCATGGGCCGGATCGCCACCAGGTTGCCCTGGGTCCTCGCCACCATCTGGCGGGCTTCCTCCCCATAGGCGACCACCCTGTCATTTTCCTTATCATAGGCCACCATGGACGGCTCCCTGACCACGATGCCCTGATTTCTGTGCCATACAACAATATTGGATGACCCAAGATCAATTCCTATATCTGTAAATGCCATCGCATTTTCCCCTTATCGTTTCTTTTCTCCCATTATAGATTCATCCCTCCTGATTTCTCAAGAGGTATCCTTTTTCTTTCCAAATGGTAACTGTTCAGGTTACTGTTCACGGGGCACCCAGCATCGAGCGATTGGAAAGCGCTTCCTCCGTGGACATCCCCTATAGGTCCACTCCGGAAGCGCTTTCCAATCGCTCTTCTGGCTGACG
>OMTP01000190.1 GCA_900313955.1 uncultured Lachnospiraceae bacterium
CTAAGTGAAGGAAGAAGGCCTTTGTGCGAAGCGGCGAAGTGACCCACCCGTGAACTGTAACGAAGGGGCTTTTTTTGCGAGATAAACGAACGAAAAGGCGGGATTTTTACTCAAGAAGAAGGTATACTAAGAACAGACAGGAGGTGCAGAGCCATGTTCGGACATAAAAAAGCGGAACACAAGACGTATGACAAAGAGAATGAGGAACCTGTTCTTCGCTGCAGCATCTGCACGGGGGAGCAGGTGGCAGGATTTCTGGACCTCCACAGTGGCAAGTTCACAGAGATTACGCTGATCCGCGACGAGCAGGACCTCGAAAGATTCAAGGAGACCTATGGGATCAGCACAATCAGGAAGATCTACTGAAGGGCGGGTCAGCACCCCAGCAGGGCGCCGTATTGGGCTTTCTGCTGGGGTGAAAGGCCTTCGAAAGGCAAACAAGCACCACAGCAGGGCGCCGTATTGGGCTTTCTGCTGGGGTGCCTGACCCTTGAAAGGCAAGCTTGCCACTGACTATATCTCAGATCACAAGGCTGTCTTCCCTGAGCGAAGCATTTTCCCGAAGCTCCACTTTCCTGTCGTCGATCACAAACATGCGGTAAATGAATACCCACACCTTTTCCCCGATCTCGAGGGGCTCCTCATTGATGCTTCGGATGGCGGAAATGGTATTTCCATGGATGTCCACTTTGATCTCCAGGTTGCTGCCTCGGAAAATGATGTCGCGCACATAGCCGATATCGGCGGAGTTGGAATACCTGACAACTTCCGTGATTTTCTTGACCTCGACGTACTCCGGGCGCAAAATGCCTATCTCATTTTCCTGCCCTTTGAAGAAGGACCTGAATTCAGTAAAGTTCCTGATCGGAGTCGAGTGGCCGATGAACTGAACCACAAAGGGAGTGGCCGGCTTTGTGTACAACTCCGTTGCCGTACCTACCTGCTCGATTCTCCCGTGATTTGTGACGACAATATCATCAGCGACCTCGATCGCTTCATCCTGGTCATGGGTGACAAAGATCGACGTGATGCCGAGCTTCGTGATCATTTCCTTGAGCCAGCTGCGCAGTTCCAGGCGGATCTTGGCGTCAATCGCCGCAAATGGTTCGTCCAGGAGTAATATTTTTGGCGACGGCGCAAGGGCCCTTGCAAAGGCGACCCTCTGCCGCTGCCCGCCAGAGAGCTGCCCCGGATACCTCTTCTCGAGTCCCTCACATCCAATCAGCTTTAATAATTCAAAAACGCGCTCCCTTATCTTCTTCTCCGGCCACTTCTTTAAGCGAAGTCCAAAAGCAATATTTTCATAAACGGTCAGATAGCGGAAAAGCGCGTAGCTCTGAAAGACAAAGCCAATGCCGCGCTCGCTTCCGGGTATATCATTGACCACCTGACCGTCGATCAGAATCTCGCCCCCATCGGGGTGCTCAAGCCCTGCAATCATCCTGAGGATGGTCGTCTTGCCGCTTCCGGATGGCCCCAGAAGGGCAACGAGCCGGCCGCCCTCAATCGTAAGACTCACATCGTCTGAAGCCCGGAAGTCGCCATAATACTTGACGATGTGTCGTAATTCTATCGTGCTCTTTTCATTGCTGCCCATATGATTACCTCCAAAGTTCGTGGGGTCACTACGCTGCTACTCAAAAGACCTTCCATCCGGGTTTAGTAAAATTGCGCGCAAAAGCAGGCAGGCAATTTCGAATGCGCCCGGATGGAAGGTCTTTTGCTCCGCCCCAGATGCCTCGCAAACTGCATTTCAAGCTCTCCTTGTTTCAACGTCACACATTTTTCTCCGTCTTTCCCCTCGCCTCCAGGGCCGACCTCAGGATGAGGACAATGATCGCGAAGATCATGAGGATCGACGAGCAGGCGAAAGCGCCTGTAAAATCATACCCCTGATAGAGAAGCTCTATGTAGAGGGGCAGAGTGTTGGTCTTGCCGCGCAGGTGGCCCGAAAGAACCGAGACGGCTCCGAACTCTCCCATGGCTCTGGCCGTGCAGAGAACCATACCGTAGAGAAGAGCCCATTTCATATGAGGAAATGTCACCTTTCTGAAAATGGTGAAGAAGCTGGCTCCCATGAGTGCCGCGGCTTCCTCCTCGTCGGTTCCCTCCGCCGTCAGCACCGGAACCAGCTCCCTGAAAATAAAGGGAAATGTAACGAAGACGGTCGCCAGAATAATACCAGGCACGGCGAAGATAATCTTGATCCCCGCCTTCTCCAGATAGGGGTACAAAAAACTCTGTCGTCCGAAAGTCAGGACATAGATGAGACCTGCAATGACGGGAGACACCGTGACCGGCAGATCGATGAGCGTCGTGAGGATCTTTTTGCCCCGAAAAGAGAATTTTGTGACCGCCCATGCCGCACAGAGCCCCATAAGTGTATTGATGGCGAGAGCAACGACCGTCGCCAGCAGCGTCAGAAGCGTGGCCTTGACCGCGTACTCATCCGTGACTGCTTTCTTATAGCCGAGCCACCCGTCACTGAAAGCTACGGCCAGAATATAGACGAGAGGCAGCACCAGGAAGATGACCAGAAAGACGACACATGCTCCAATCGCAATCCGTCTTCCCGCCTTTCCCTCATGCACCACCGCCACTTTCTTAGTATCTGCCATATGTACCTCCTTTTATGCTGTTACTGTTCACACATGGCTCAGATTGGAGTTAAAAACACGTCCTCATCGGCGCATCAGCGTTAGCATGAAGGAGATGAGGACGTGCTTTGACGAAAATCCCTACCCCCGTGAACAATAGCTTTATGCCAGATTGCTGACGCGCTTCGACACCATGGACTGGGCAAAGGCGTTGGCCGTGAGAATGAGAAAAGCGATGACCAGCATGACGAGGGCGATCGACGTCGCCGATGCGTAATCGTATTCCTGCAGCTGGGACATGATGAGCAACGGCGCAATCTCCGTCTTGTAGGGCGTATTACCTGCGATGAAGACGACGCTGCCGTACTCGCCGATGCTGCGGGCAAAAGCCATTGTGAATCCCGAGATGAGAGCCGGCGTGAGTTCCGGGAAAATGACCCTGCGGAAAGTGGTCCAGTGGCTTGCTCCCAGAAGCCCCGCTGCCTCCTCGCACTCCTTATCCACCTTCTCCAGAACCGGCTGCACGGACCGCACAACAAAGGGAATTCCAATGAAAATAAGGGCGATCGTGATGCCGAATCTGGTGTATGCAATCCGGATTCCAAAGAACCTGTAGAAAATGCTTCCGATCCAGCCATTTGTCGTCGTCAGGTGGGTCAGGGAAATACCCGCAACCGCTGTCGGCAGGGCAAAGGGCAGCTCGATCATGCCGTCGATGATTTTCTTTCCCCGAAAATCATAGCGGACCAGAACCCAGGCCAGAAGCAGGCCCATGCCTGCGTTGATGAGCGAGGCAATGAGGGCCGTGCTGATACTGACAAAGTAAGAGGAGCGGACTCTGGCATTTGTCACCGTCTGGATGAACTCCGGGAAGGAAAGCTGCGCCGTGAAGACCACCAGAGAGCACAGAGGAATGAGCACCACGAGACTCAATATGGCGATCGTGATCCCAAACGTGAGCCCGAATCCCGGAATGACGCTTCTATATTTATGTGAATTTGTCCTCCTGCTCATAGGAGCCTCCCTTACTTCTGCTCGTAGATCTGATCGAAGGATCCGCCATCCACAAAGTGGGTATCGGCAGCTTCCTTCCAGCCTCCGAAGTGGCTGATGTCTGTGAGATCAATCTTGTCATCGATCCATTTTCCATCGGACGGGACTTCTGTGATGGTATTCGAATCGCTATCGGAGACATGCGCCTGATAGATGCTGTCCGTGCTGGGTCTGTAATAATTTTCTGCCTCAATTTCCTGGGCCTCATCGGAGTAGAGATAGTTGAGATAATCCTTGGCTGCGTCCTCTGTTCCGTGTTTCTTTGCAACTCCATCGACAACAGCGACAGTCGGCTGGCACAGGATCGATACGGACGGGACGACAATCTCATAATCATCCGGATGCTCCTCGAGGGAGAGGAAGGCCTCATTTTCCCAGGCGATGAGGACATCGCCCTGGCCATTTTCCACGAAGGATGTGGTTGCGCCACGGGCGCCGGAGTCGAGGACAAGGACATTTTCATAGAGTTTCTTGATCGACTGCTTGATCTCGTCTTCGCTCTGCCCCTGCTTCTCGAAGTAATACCAGGCCGCCAGGTAATTCCATCTTGCGCCGCCGGATGTCTTTGGGTTCGGCGTGATGACGCCGACGCCGTCCTTCAGCAGGTCGCCCCAATCCTGGATATTCTTTGGATTGCCCTTGCGGACCAGGAAGACGATGGTCGATGTGTAAGGGGAGCTGTCCTTGGGGAACTCGCTCGTAAAACCGTCGTCAATGAGGCCCGCGTCCGCGATGGTCTGGATATCGCCCTCAAGGGCCAGGGTGACAACGTCCGCCTCGAGGCCGTTGGCAACTTCGAGGGCCTGCTTGCCCGAGCCGCCGTGGGACTGGGTGATTTCGATATCGTCTCCTGTTTCTTCTTTATAGTGCTTCTGGAAGAGCTCGTTGTAGGCGATGTAGAGCTCGCGGGTCGGATCATAGGAAACATTGGTGAGTTCGACGGTCTTGCCGGATCCCGACTTGCCGCCTGTCGAAGACGACGCCTCCTCCGTACTTGTCTCTGCACTCTTTGTGGCGCCGCTTGCGGAACTGCCGCATCCAGTGAGTGTGCTCCCCGCCAGAACCAGGCTGAAAATAAGAGCTGCTGCCTTTTCTATATTCTTTCTTCTCATATGCTTTTTCCTCCTTGCTTTTGATAAACCGCATTATAGATAGGTTTTGTAGGATTTTAAAGGCAAAGATGAGAAAACGTTTTCATTCATCGTCCTGTCAGACAAGGATTTGACGCGCTCTACCGCCCTGATTATAGGCCGATCCTATAGTTTCTCCATGTTTCAGCCGAAGATCGAGGCTATTTCAGAAAACGTTTTCAGCACTGCTATGTTACAGTTCACGGGGCACCCCGGCGCGGAGCACAAAGGCCTTCTTCCGGAGCG
>OMTP01000126.1 GCA_900313955.1 uncultured Lachnospiraceae bacterium
GGGCGCGCAAATTCGAATGCGCCCTGATGGAAGGTCTTTTTGCTACGCACCGGGATGCCCCGTGAACTGTAACACCCGGATACCGGGATTTCCCGGTTCCGGACTTTTTTATTTGCCAAATGAGCGTAAATGGATATAATAAAGGCAAGTAACTTTTCAATCTAAATCCATAAACGGGGTAGTGTGTACATGGTCAGAAGAATCTATGTAGAAAAGAAACCGTCCTTCGCCATTGCGGCCAAGGACATGAGACATGAAATCCGTCATTATCTGAATATTGGTGCCTGTGAGGATGTCCGTGTCTTCATCCGCTACGACGTCGAAAATATTTCCGATGAGGTATTTGAGAAGGCGTGCCAGACCGTCTTCGCTGAGCCGCCGGTCGACGACATTTACCTGGAGAAGCTTCCGGAGCAGGACAATGCCCATGTCTTCTCGGTGGAGTATCTGCCGGGCCAGTTCGACCAGAGAGCTGACTCTGCGGAGCAGTGCATCCGCTTCTTAAATGAGAAGGAAGATCCGACCGTCCGCACGGCGACCACTTACATGGTCATCGGAAATATCACTGATGACGACATGAAGAAGATTATCGCCGACAGCGTGAACCCGGTCGACTCCCGCACAACCGATGAGACAAAGCCTGCGACTCTGAAGGCAAATTATAAGGAGCCGGATCACGTGGAGACCATGAAGGGCTTCATCGAGATGGCCGAGGCTCCTCTCAGGGAGTTGTACGATTCTCTCAATCTGGCAATGACATTTGCCGACTTCAAGTTTATCCAGGATTATTTTAAAAATGAGGAGAAGCGCGAGCCGACCATCACGGAGATCCGCGTCCTCGACACCTACTGGTCTGACCACTGCCGCCACACCACCTTCCTCACCGAGCTGAAAAATGTCACCTTCGGCGAGGGCGACATGAAGGCTCCGATCGAGGATACTTTCAAGCAGTACCTGGCTGACCGCGATGAGCTCTACAAGGGCAGATCCGATAAATATGTCTCCCTCATGGATCTTGCACTCTTAGGTGCCAAGAAGCTGAAGAAAGAGGGCAAGCTTGCTGATCAGGAGGAGTCCGACGAGATCAACGCCTGCTCTATCGTCGTTCCGGTCGATGTGAACGGAAAGGAAGAGGAGTGGCTCATCAACTTCAAGAATGAAACCCACAATCATCCGACCGAGATCGAGCCCTTCGGTGGCGCTGCGACCTGCCTGGGCGGTGCCATCCGCGACCCGCTGTCCGGCAGAACCTATGTCTATCAGGCGATGCGCGTGACCGGCGCCGCTGATCCGACGGTTCCCCAGTCTGAGACCCTGCCGGGTAAGCTTCCCCAGAAGAGACTTGTCCGCGGCGCGGCGCACGGCTATTCATCCTATGGCAACCAGATCGGTCTTGCCACAGGTTACGTCAAGGAGATCTACCATCCTAATTATGTCGCAAAGCGTATGGAGATCGGCGCTGTCGTCGGTGCTGCTCCGAGGCGCGCCATCATCCGCAAGAACTCTGATCCTGGCGACGTGATCATCCTGCTCGGTGGCGAAACAGGACGGGACGGCATAGGCGGCGCGACAGGTTCCTCCAAGGCCCACAACGTCAAGTCCACCGAGGAATGCGGCGCTGAGGTTCAGAAGGGAAATGCGCCGACCGAGAGAAAGCTGCAGAGGCTCTTCAAGCGCGAGGAAGTCGCCCATCTCATCAAAAAATGCAATGACTTCGGTGCAGGCGGCGTCTCCGTCGCCATCGGCGAGCTGGCTCCGGGCCTTAAGGTCAATCTCGACAAGGTTCCCAAGAAGTACGCCGGCCTCGACGGGACAGAGCTTGCCATCTCCGAATCCCAGGAGAGAATGGCTGTTGTCGTCGATCCCAGGGATGAAAAGAAATTCAAGGAGTACGCTCACTCCGAGAACCTCGAGGCAACCACGGTTGCCGTTGTC
Source organism: uncultured Lachnospiraceae bacterium (assembly GCA_900313955.1). GTDB lineage: Bacteria > Bacillota > Clostridia > Lachnospirales > Lachnospiraceae > Chordicoccus. The sequence goes on from OMTP01000126.1 coordinate 1,936, forward strand.
ACCAGGGAGCCGAGACTTGTCCTTGAGTGGAAGGGCAAGGACATCGTGGACATTTCCCGTAAGTTCCTCGACACAAACGGCGCTCACCAGGAGACAGATGTCTTCGTCGACATCCCGAGCAAAGCGGATTCTGAGCTCAACACCAATCCATTTGCCCCGACAGATGTCAATGACTCCGAGGGCATTAAGAACCAGTGGCTGAAGACTCTGGCCGACCTCAACGTCTGCTCCCAGAGAGGCCTTGTGGAAATGTTCGACGGCTCCATCGGCGCAGCTTCGACGCTGATGCCGTATGGCGGAAAATATCAGCTGACGGAGACTCAGGGCATGGCTGCCAAGGTTCCGGTCGAGGGGGGCAAGACCAATACGGTCACCCTCATGGCCTATGGCTATGATCCGTATCTTATGAGCTGGAGCCCCTACCACGGTGCGGCATGGGCTGTCACATCTTCCCTTGCCAAGATCGCTGCCATGGGCGGCGATGTGAGGAAGATCCGCTTCACATTCCAGGAGTTCTTCCGCCGCATGAGCAAGGATCCGGAGAGATGGAGTCAGCCGATGGCAGCACTTCTCGGCGCCTATGCAGCGCAGATCGGTTTTGGTCTTCCGTCCATCGGAGGCAAGGACTCCATGTCCGGTACGTTTGAGGATATCGATGTCCCGCCGACACTGGTCTCCTTCGCTGTCGATGTCGCCAGAGTTCAGGATATGGTGACGGATGAGTTCAAGAAGGCGGGAGACAAGATCGTCTGGATCCGCCTGCCAAGAGACGATTATCAGCTTCCTGTCTATCAGGGCGTCCTTTCTGTCTGCGACAAGCTGCACGCCGACGAGCAGAAGGGCTTCATCAAGGCAGCTTTCTCGCTTGGCCGCTTCGGCATGGCGGAGGCTGTCTCCAAGATGGCTTTCGGCAACCGCTTCGGTGTCAAGATTGAGCACAGCCTTGATCCGAGAGACTTCTTCGGGCCTTACTACGGAGATTTCATTTGCGAGGTGAGCGGAGAGGATGTCCAGAAGCTCAGCTCTGAATATACAGTCATCGGCGAGATCACAGACGACGAGACGTTTTCCTATGGCAACTGCCGGATTGCTCTCATTGACGCGTTAGGAGCATGGACCAGAACCCTGGAGCCGGTCTTCAAGACCAAGGTGACTGAGGACAGGGATCGCGTGGGCAGCCCGCTCTACGACGCAAAGGATGTCGCTGTCATCAGCCATCCGATCGCCCAGCCGCATGTTTTCATTCCGGTCTTCCCGGGCACCAACTGCGAGTACGATTCCGCGCGCGCCTTTGAGGCAGCGGGCGCAACCGCGACGGCGAGGGTCTTCAGGAACCTCTCCGAGACGGATATCCGCGAGTCAGTCGACGAGTTCAGGAAGGAGATTGAGAAGGCCCAGATTATCATGTTCCCGGGCGGCTTCTCCGCAGGAGACGAGCCGGACGGCTCCGCGAAATTCTTCGCGACGGCTTTCCAGAACGCAGCCATCAAAGAGGCAGTCGACGATCTCTTAAATAAGAGGGATGGTCTTGCTCTGGGTATCTGCAACGGCTTCCAGGCTCTCATCAAGCTGGGTCTTGTGCCTTACGGCGAGATCACGGGTCAGAAGAAAGATTCTCCGACGCTGACATTCAACACGATCGGCAGACATATTTCCCGCGAGTGCACCATCAAGGTGGTTTCCAACAAGTCTCCGTGGCTCCGTGAGGCAAAGCTCGGCGGCGTCTATGTCAACCCGGCTTCCCACGGCGAGGGACGCTTCGTCGCATCGGATGAGTGGCTCAAGAAGCTCATCAAGAACGGTCAGGTCGCTACCCAGTACTGCGATCCGGACGGTGTCGTAACCATGGATGAGGAGTACAACATCAACGGCTCCTACATGGCGATCGAGGGTATCACATCTCCGGACGGCCGCGTCCTCGGCAAGATGTGCCACAGCGAGCGCCGCGGCGACGGCGTCGCCATCAACATCTACGGCGAGCAGGATATGAAGATCTTCGAAAGTGGCGTCAAGTACTTCAAGGGATAATCCATAATGCGCGGCGGCGCACCCCTGTATTGGGCACTTTTCAACCGCGGGAGACACCTCCGGGTGTACGTTTGTACCACGCGGGCCAGCTGCAAGCTTCGACCCTTCAGGGTGTTTCAGTTCACGGGGCACCCCGGCGCGGAGCACAAAGGCCTTCTTCCGGAGCGCATT
>OMTP01000195.1 GCA_900313955.1 uncultured Lachnospiraceae bacterium
GCATGACCGACACACAAGCCCTCAAAGAGATCAGACCGGAACATTCCTACAAAAGAAACATAGTGGATCCGCTTGACGAGCTTCGCCACATCCTCGCCGGGACGGATAACAGACACATACTGAACGGAGTTGTTCAGGGTAGACATCCAGGCATTGCCATCTGTGATAGAGAACTCCGGTGGGAAATAACTGCCAAACATCTTTGCAAAGCCCTCTGCGGTGCGGTCTGCTTCGTTGCCGTCTGATTTTTCTGCAAAATCAAGCATTGCCTTTTGGTATTCCCCAAGAGAGTATGCCAGATGCCCGAATACAGCGGTATAGCGTTGGAGCATCATCGCATCCGTATATCTCGGAACTTCTTCAAACTGCAAGGAGTCGGTTGCGGCTTTTATGGCAAACTCCACATATTTCAGCGCATTGTCGGCAGTAAAGACCTTTTCTATCCGTTCTCGGTGCTGTGATATGTTCATATAGGAGAATGGCGGCGTTTTACTGAGAATACCCAACATTGTCAGAGCAGCTTCCCTTGCCATAGGAAAGAGTGCGGAAGCGTCCTGTCCAGCGTTGAGCAGACCAAGCAGCAGATTGATTTTTTCGCATTGCTCGTTCATCTTAGCAACGGTATCCGCAGGAACATTCAGCGCATCGCAGGCAAGAGTGCCGACAGGAAATGTTTTGCCCTCATATATGACCGTATCCTGCCAAAAATCCAATGTCATCAGTTCTTGATTCATACTTGCCCTCCTGTCCTGTTTTTTTACTTTTCTAATTATATCATGCAAATGTGAAGAAATCTACATCCTCCGATAAGTTGTCCTGTTTTTTGAAATGGGGTTGTCCTCCGATTAGCCTGTTTTTTGAAAAATCCGGCATAACCATAGTAGAAAGAGCGAAGCACCTGCCAATCACGGCGGGTGTTTCGTGCTTTCTGAATACTATGAACGGAGGTTTTCTATGACAATCTATGAAACCATCAAGGCGGCAATCAGCGTAAAGCAAGCCGCCGAACACTACGGGCTGAAAGCGGGCCGCAACGGCATGGCTTGCTGCCCGTTCCACAACGACAGACATCCGAGCTTGAAGCTGAATGAGGACTATTTCTTCTGCTTTGGCTGCGGAGCCAAGGGGGATGTGATTGACTTCGTGGCAAGGTTGTTTGATCTGAGCAGCTATGAAGCGACACAAAAGCTGGCTGCGGATTTTGGGCTTGACCCGAAACCGCCTACTGCCGCTGCCTTGCCCAAGCCGAAGCATCCCTGTATCCGTCAGTTCCGGGAGGATGAAATGCTGTGCTTCCGGGTGCTGACGGATTATCTGCATCTGCTGGAAGATTGGAAAGTGCGGTATGCACCCAAAACACCGGACGATGCTCTGGATGACCGTTTTGTGGAAGCCTGCCAGATGCACTGCCATATCGAATATATGGCGGATGTACTGACCGTGGGTGATCTGGAAGAACGGGCTGCACTGGTGGACAAGCTGATGCAGGACGGCAAGATCGTTTTTCTGCAAGAGTACACAGCACGAAAGAAAAAGGAGGTGGCGCACCATGGCGAAGAACCGGAAAACGCCTGATATGAATTTGCCTGTCTGGTTTGACGGGCAGAATATCAACGAAGCTCTGTTTTGTGAAGAATTTCTGCAAGAGCGCAGAATCATCTTTGCAAACAGGGCTTTCTTTACGCCCAATGGACGGGTAACGGATGATATTGTCCTGCGGGGCGAGGTCTATGAAAAGCTGAAAAGCTACACCATCAGCAGCGTACCGCAGAAGATCAAAAACATCATGGAATTGCTGAAACTGGAAGCTATGGTTGAGGATCTTCCGCCGCAGCCTGACCGCATCCATGTTGCCAACGGAACGCTCTTGCTGGATGGGAGATTTATCGAGGGGAAAAAGGAAATCGTACAGAGCCGCTTGCCTGTTTCCTACAATCCAAACGCTGATGCACCTGCTCTGTGGCTGAATTTTTTGGACGGTTTGCTCTATGAAGAAGATATTCCCACCTTGCAGGAGTTTATCGGCTATTGCCTGATTCCCTCCAACAAGGGACAGCGCATGATGGTGATTAAGGGCAACGGCGGCGAGGGCAAATCTCAAATCGGTGCGGTGCTGTCCACCATATTCGGCACGAATATAAAAGACGGCAGTATCGGTAAAATTTCCGAAAACCGCTTCGCCCGTGCCGATCTGGAACACATCCTGCTGTGCGTGGATGATGATATGCGAATGGAAGCCCTGCGCCAGACCAACTATGTCAAATCCATTGTGACGGCGCAAGGCAAGATGGATTTGGAACGCAAAGGGAAACAGAGTTATCAGGGCTGGATGTTTGCCCGGCTGCTGGCGTTCAGCAACGGTGATCTGCAAGCCCTGTATGACCGCAGCGATGGTTTTTACCGCAGACAGCTTGTGCTGACTACCAAGGAAAAGCCTGTGGACAGAGCCGACGATCCCGACCTTGCAGAGAAAATGAAAGCCGAAGCCGAGGGGATTTTCCTCTGGGCATTTGAAGGCTTACAGCGGCTGGTTGCCAACAGCTTTAAGTTTACGGAGAGCGACCGCATCCGTGCAAACCGGGAAGCGGTCAAGCGTGACAATAACAACATTTTTGACTTCATGGATTCCGAGGGATATATCCGGCGCAAGGCGGATGCGTCCATCAGTTCCAAGGACTTTTACGCTATCTATCGCCTGTGGTGTGAGGAAAACTCCCTTGCCCCTCTGAAATCCCGCAGCTTCAGCGATGCCATGGTTGCCAATGCAAAGAAATTTAATTTGGAGCATTGCAACAACATCACCAACTCAGCCGGACGGCGGGTATGGGGATTTATGGGTGTGGAAGCTGTGGCACGACCTAATATAAACGGGTTTTACGACGTTTCGCCATGTACGTACGTACCGGAGGAATGGCAGGACTGATTCCTGTCTTTCGTTTTCTGTATGTATGTACACAGCGTTTTACCTGTTTTCCTTTTTTATAGGAACAATCAGCGGTCATAACAGACCTGTTTTCGGGCATTGAAAATCAATGGTAATGAAAACAGAAAAGTTTTTGACCGCAGGACGAAACCATTTCACCAAATCGTGTTTTTCCAAACCATGCACCCAGTTTACGAAACAATGGGTGTTTTCACTGTTTCAGACCAAATTCCACGGAACAGTAAAGTGGGATATATGCCTGTATGGACAGAGTATTGCACCCACAAAATGAAAACGATTTTGTAGAAAGCAGTTTTTTCACTGTTCGGTGCATCTGCTCCGCTTTGGGGAGTAGCTATTGCACCAAACCACAAATTAAAAATTATGGAGGAATTTTCAATATGAATGTACGCAACGAAATCAAGGCGCAGATCATCCGTGCCGGAATGACCATGCAGGAAGTAGTTGACCTGCTCTCGGACGAATACGGTTGGAGCGACAGCGTTTCCAACCTGTCTGCAAAATTACAGCGGGAAAGCATCCGATACAAGGAAGTATTGGAGCTTGCCGATGTGCTGGGATACGACATCGTATGGCAGCAAAGACGGGAGAAGTGATGCCCCGGCAACAGCCCCTCGCATCTCCCGTCCCCATAGGCGCACCGCAGTGCCGCCTATGGATGGCAGTGAAAGATACGGTTTTTGCTGCCGCCGTCTGCAAGAGGAAGTTCGCCGGAACAGCTTTATGCAGACGGGCTGACCATGGGAAAAGTTGCAGACATTTTCGCATTGGTCAGCAGCGGTTGCCGCAGCAACCGCACTCCCCCTCGGGAGAGCCCTCGGAGAGCCCACGGCACTTTGCAGCCAGTATGGATGAAAGTGTTATAGTGGGTTATTACACTTTGAAAAAGTGCCTCTCCGTAGCTCCCCGCTGTCTGCAAATCTCAAAGAAAGGACAAAAAATCTATGGCAAGAAATGATGGAATAGACCGCACCGTAGCCCGGAATCAGGACTTGGAAACTCCGGACGATGTAGCAAAAATACAGGAACACAATGAGCGTGAAAAGGACAGCTACAGCAATCAGGACATTGTGCCGGAACGCACGACCCTGAATGTCCATTTCAAAGCTCCTACCGATGATTATGTAAAAATGTTTGAGCAGATGGAGCAGGACAAGATCATCTCTACCAGAGGTCTGAAACCGGACGCAATTAAATATGGCGAATTGGTTTTCGATGTGAACTCCGCTTATTTCTACAACCACGGCGGCTATGAATTTGCAAAGCAGTTCTATGCCGATGCCTATAAAGCCGCCGTGGAGATCGTAGGCGGCGAGCAGTATATCCTCTCCGCTGTGATGCACGCTGATGAGCGCAACCGGGCAATGTCCGAAGCTCTGGGCGAGGATGTGTACCACTATCATCTTCATGTGGTCTATATCCCGGTGGTGGAAAAGCAGATCCTCTGGTCGAAGCGGTGTAAGGATGAAGCCCTCCGGGGAACCGTAAAGGAAACCATTACACAGGTCAGCCGCAGTAAGAAATGGGACTCCAAGCCGGTGCTTGACGAAAACGGGAATCCCAAGCTCAATGAAAAAGGAAAAAAGATTTTAAGGTCATCTTACAGCGTGTTGCAGGATGACTTTTTTAATTTCATGCGAAACGCTGGTTACACCGATGTGGAGCGTGGAGAGCGTGGCAGTACCGAAGAACATCTGACGGTGACACAGTTCAAGGTACAGGCTGAACAGCAGCGGCTGGAAGCTGTGACCGGACAGGTGGTACAAGCCGAGCAGACCTTGGAGGATGCCAAGACTGCCACGGAAAAGCAGAAAAAGAAGCTGGAAGCTCTGCAAAAGAAAACCAAGACGGCAAAGACCATTGCGCTGACGGTGCAGGACATTGAAGCAATGGGCAAGAAAAGTACCATCACAGGAAATGTTTCTCTGACACAGGATCAGTGCGATACGCTCAAACGCTATGCTGTCAACGGCATTATCGCCAATGCCGACAATAAGCGTTTGAAAGAGAAACTGGCTTCCGCAGAAAAGACGGTTTCGATCTGGAAGCAGCGATATGATGCGCTGCATGAACAATATCAAGAGTTGAAAAAGAAAGCCCAACCTTTTCTGGATGCACTGGAAATCGCATCCGAAAGGGTTCGGGCTTTTCTTGATGTTGTCCTCAGCAGAGGAAAGGAAACGCAGGAACACAAACAGTCTGCCCGCAAGCGTGGCCAGGACATGGAACACTAAAAGAAAGGAACTATTTGATTATGATCGATATTGTAACCAAGATTAACAACATGATGTTTGAGGGTGCTCCCCTCTGGGATGTGATCGACGCTTGCTCGATAATTGATATTGAGTCTTGCTTCGATCCAATTTTTGAGCCGCCGCTGGATTTTCTGGAAGAATGCCATAAGCGTCAAATGGCTGCACAATCTCCGTTTCACACTACCATTGAACGGAAGATCGGCAACACATGGTATGTCGTTGAAACAGAATGTATTGGAAGTGAGCCGCTTGTCAATAAGGTAAAACGGCTCATTTTTTCTGATAAGGGGGTGGCTTGTTAATGACAGAGACACAAAGTTATGTTAATATAAAACCATGCACTACGGTACTGTCAGCTGACCAACCACAGAAGGAGGAAACAATGTTGGATCAGCAGAAAATAACTGTTCTCTACTGCCGTCTTTCCAATGAAGATGCGCTGGATGGAGAAAGCAACAGTATCGCTAATCAGAAAGCAATCTTAACTAAATACGCAAAGGAACATGGGTTCATCAACATCCGAATTTTCGTGGATGATGGTTATACCGGGACGAACTTCAATCGTCCCGGTGTCCAGGAAGCACTTTCCCTCGTGGAACAGGGTTTGGTCGAGAACTTCATCGTCAAGGACATGAGTCGTTTTGGTCGTGACTATTTACAGGTCGGACAGTACACAGAGCTTGTTTTTCCGAGCTATGATGTTCGCTTCATTGCCATCCATGACAACGTGGATAGCGCCAAGGGCGACAACGATTTTACGCCTTTCCGCAATCTGTTCAATGACTTCTATGCCAAAGATACCAGTAAAAAGGTACGCTCTGTCATGCGGGCGAAAGGCAATAGCGGCAAGCATTTGGGCAGCCCTCCCTATGGCTATTGTACCGATCCGGAGGACAAGCATCACTGGATTATCGACGAGGAAGCTGCTCCTGTTATTAGAAGAATCTTCGATTTAACCATTGATGGCAAAGGCCCTACCAAGATCGCAAGAATTCTGGAACAGGAACAGGTGCTTACAACCAAAGCTCTGTATGCCAAGCAGAAAGGTAAACCACTACCGGAAAAACCGTATCGCTGGAACGAAAATTCTGTGGTCGGTATTCTGGAAAGAATCGAGTACACCGGATGCACCTGTAACTTCAAGACCTATTCCAAGTCCTACAAGCTAAAAAAGCGGATAGCGAATGATCCTGAAAATATGGCAATTTTCCCGAACACGCAGGAAGCTATCATCAGTCAGGCTCAGTTTGATCGGGTACAGGAGCTGCGAAAAAACAAACGCCGACCTACAAAGGCAGATCGGCAAGGGTTATTCTCTGGACTGCTGTTCTGCCCGGATTGTGGAAACAAGCTGCATTTTGCAACCTGTAAGAGTTTTGACGGCAAGCAGGATCACTATGTATGCTCCAGCTACAAGAGCAATCGTGGCACCTGTACCGCACACTATATCCGGGAAGAAACGCTTCGAGAGCTTGTTCTGGAACGCATCCGGGCTGTCTGCGAATATATTCGCAGTGACGTGGATGGTTTTCAGGAAGAATGGCTGCAATGCCGCCGCTCCGATCAGGAGAAAAATATTCTGGAAGATCAGCGGAAGATTGCCAAGGCAAAGAAGCGTCTTGCTGACTTGGATGTTCTGATTACACGTATTTATGAGGACGCTGTTCTGGGAAATCTCAGCCAAGAGCGGTATCAGAAGATGTCGCAGAGCTACGAGGAAGAACAGGAGCGTCTGAAGCTTGAGATTGAAGTAACAGAAGAATGGGTAGATCAGCAGATGGAGCTTGAGAACAATCTGGATGCTTTCCTCGCTCTGGCAGAAAAGTATGTGGATATTCCGGAACTGACACCGACTATCGTAAACGAGTTTATCAAGAAAATCCTTGTTTATGCACCGGATAAATCCAGCGGAAAACGCAAACAGCGTGTCCGCATCTTCTTTAACTTCCTTGATGAAGTGGAGATTCCCGCTGTGTTTGAACCCATTATCTATGAAAGACCTACTAAAAACAGAAAAACGGCGTGACCTTTTGGTCACACCGTTCTTCTGCAACTTAAATAGTTACTTATCCCTATTAAGCCTTCTCGTCGCGGGCCTTCTTTTCTTTTCTGTCATTTGCCGCCTGCTGGGCCTGGCGCTCGAAGCGGCCCAGGCGGTCCTCTACGTACTCGCGGTAGGGCATATGGACCACCGTGTAACGGCTCCTCGTCTTCCTTGCGATCTGCTCGATGTGGACGACCATGTTGGCTGTCCGCTCAATGAGGGTCTCGTCGTGGGAAATATAGAGCACCGCGTGCTTCCTCTCCCGGATCAGTTCCTCCAGAAGTTCGAGCGTCGCGATGTCGATGTCGTTGGAGGGCTCGTCGAGGAGGAGAATGGTCGGCTCCTGCATGAGGAGGCGCATGAGTTCGGCCTTGATCTTCTCACCGCCGGAGAGAGTCTCCATTTTCTGCTCACTGTAGAAGAAATCGTCCGCCACTTTGTATTTCTTCGCCAGGAGGGCAAGATCCTTTGGCGTCTCAGACCAGAAGACGTCATTTTCCGAGAAAAATTCATAGACAGACTTGTTTCGGTCTTCGGCCGGCAGCTCCTGGGGAAGGTAGCCGAGAAGCTCATTTCCTGTGCTGCGGACGCCCTTCACGTCGGCGTATCCCTCCACAAGCTCTGGATCATAGATCCACTTGAGCAGGGTGGACTTTCCATTTCCCTCCTCGCCGATCATGACCGCCTTGTCCCCGTCATTTAAGACAAGGTTGAAATCCTCGAGAATGACGCGGAAGTCCTTTCTCAAAGTGATGGAAACATTCTGAACCTGAAGCAAATCGCCGTCCTCCTTGCAAAAAATCAGGGTCATTATACCATAGAAAGCCAATGCCCTCCAAGGTAACAGTACTAAAGGAGCGGGGGCTGTGCTATAATGGCGATGTTTTAGGTCGATATCGTTATGAAATTGTGAAAATATTCGTAACTGTTCAGCAGGCCTGACGAAGGCGCGATAAAAAAGCACTTCCGAAGTGGACCTTTGAGGGGTGGCCGCGGAGGAAGTGCTTTTTTATCGCACCTTTCCGTCGGGCCCTGAACAGTTACAAAATATTCGTAACTATTCAGGTGGGGTTCTTGCGGAGGACGTGTTTTTCCCGAAGCAAGAATGCCCTACTGAATAGTTACAAATATTCTAAAATGTCTGGTGACAGGCACCGGGAGGAAATTTAGGAAAATGAATCAGGATGTGACTGATCTTCGCCATGAGCTGCATGCTCATCCGGAGCTCTCCGGCCAGGAAAATGAGACGAAGAGAAGGCTCATGGACTTTGTGAAGGGGCACACGAGCCTTGAGGTTGTGGATGAGGGAAGCTGGTTTTACTGCCTGAAGAAAGCCACGCATGGCAACGGCAGATCCGGCATCGCTTTCCGTGCGGACTTTGATGCGCTGCCGATCGAGGAGACGCTGGATCTGCCCTACTGCTCGCAGAATCCGGGCGTGTCGCACAAGTGCGGCCACGACGGGCACGCGGCTTCTCTGTGCGGACTTGCCCTGGCTCTCGAAAAAGAGGAGACAGACCGGGACGTCTGGCTCATTTTCCAGCCGGCGGAGGAAGTCGGGCGGGGAGGCAGGACATGCGCGGACTTTGTGGCGGGACAGGACATTTCCGAGGTGTACGCATTTCACAATCGGAGCGGGTACCCGGAGGGCGCCATCGTCGTGCGCCCGGGGCTCATGCAGTGCGCTTCCGTCGGGCTGGAAGTGCATTTTACAGGAAAGACGTCCCACGCCAGCGAGCCGGACAAGGGAATTTCTCCCGCTCCTGCCATCGCCTCCATGCTGGATTACATGCAGATGCTTGGGCGGCAGAAGTTCCGGGATTTCGTCCAGACCACCATCATCGGCGTCACTATGGGCGACAAAAATTTCGGTATCGCGCCGGGGGAAGGCGAAGTCTGTTATACCCTCCGTTCCAACCGCGACGACGACCTGGCGCTCCTTGAGGAGAAGATCAAAGAACATGCCGCCCTGGCGGCTTCGGCCAACCATTTAAAGGTGACCTTTGCGGAGTACGATCCCTTCCCGGCAACTGTTAATACACATTCCTGCGCAGAGAAAGTGAAAGAGTGTGCGGAGAAGAATCATTTTCAGGTCCTTCCTATGGATAAGCCCTGGCGCGCTTCCGAGGACTTCGGCTGGTACACCAGATCCACGCCCGGGGCCATTTTCTACATCGGCGATGGCGTCGATTATCCCGACCTTCACACCAAAGCTTTCGACTTCAACGACCGCATCATGGACACCGCGGTGCGGATGTTTCTTTCCCTTATATAAGAGAGGGAGTAACTGTTCAGGACCCGACGGAAAGGTGCGATAAAAAAGGCACTTCCTCCGCGGCCACCCCTCAAAGGTCCACTTCGGAAGTGCTTTTTTATCGCGCCTTCGTCAGGCCTGCTGAACAGTTAAGAGAGGGAAGGAGTTGAACCCCCAGCAGGAAGGCAGATAAGGACTGGTGCTGGGGTTCAGGGGTGTCTGAGATGCTTTGATGACCCCAGCAGGAAGGCAAATAAGGGCTGGTGCTGGGGAGGCTGCTGGATTTCGCACGATGATAAGTTCAAGAGGGAGGCAAGATGGCTCAGTTACAGGAAAATAAGGCCCAGGAGGAGGCCGCAGCGGCGATCGATGGGCCGGTCATTATCATCAGCTGCCCGGGTTCAGGAAAGACGACGACCCTGGTGCGGCGAATTCATACGATGATTGAGAAGGGAATTGCGCCAGCGACCATCCTCATGGTAACCTTCGCCAAGGCGTCGGCGATCGACATGGCGGGCCGCTACAGGTCCCTCTACGGGCAGAATCCTGGAGTGACCTTCGCCACGATCCATTCCCTCTGCTACAACATTCTTGCAGTTGATGTCGGTCTTTCCGACGGTGCGGTCCTCAGCGAACATGACAAGATGCAGTTTTTCTTCCAGACTCTCCGTCCCATGCCCTGGGTCAACGACGCATGGGATCTGGCAGGCAACATGATTACAGAGCTCACAGCCGTGCGAGGGTCGGACACAGACATCAGTACCTATGAGCCCAAGTGCTGCAAGGCCAAGTACTTCCGCCAGATGGCACAAACGTACGAGGAGATGAAGGCCAGGGCAGGCAGGATCGACTTCGACGACATGCTGACCCACTGCCGTGAGCTTCTGCAGACGCGTCCCGATGTCCTTGACCGCTGGCAGGAACGTTTCCACTACATCCAGTGCGACGAGTATCAGGATACAAACGTCATTCAGAGGGACATTTTGTACATGCTGGCGGGGAAGAGGAAAAACCTCTGCGTGGTCGGCGACGACGACCAGAGCATTTACCGCTTCCGCGGGGCCGACAGCTCCATCATGCTCGAGTTCAAGGACGATTTTCCCGAGGCAAAAGTCATCTTCATGAGCACCAATTACAGGTCTGCCCAGCGGATCGTCGACACGGCCAGCTCCTGCATCAGGTACAACCGCAAGCGTTTCCAGAAGGACTTCGTCTCCTGGCGTGGCGCGGCGGGCGAGCATGGCTTCGTCGAGATCCACCCCACCGACTCCGTCGCTGACGAGGCCGAGACGCTTGTAAAAAGAATTAAAGAGCTCCACGACAAGGGTCTCGCCTACGAGGACATGGCCGTCCTCTTCCGCCTCAACCGCCAGGCGGCGATCCCCGTTCAGGCCATGTCCGAGGCGGAGATCCCCTACCACTCGCCTGAGATCATCAAGACCCTCTACGACGGCTGGATGTTCGGTGACATCGAGGCCTACATCTGCCTGTCCATGGGCATGAATCCGCATGAAAATCTCATGCGCATCCTCAACCGTCCCAATCGCTTTCTGAAATACGAAGCCTTTGAAAATGTACCCTATACAGAAAATGCCATGCTGGTTGCGCTCAGTTATCTGGCTCAAAATGAAGCCTGGAAGATGACCGCTGCCCGGAGGAATATCATTTCCCTCTTGAAGAATTTCGGGCCTGGAAAAGTGACGGGGGAGACGCCTTGCAGGGACATTTTCAGCCGTCTCATCGGGGCAAATGGGATCGGCTACGATGACTTTATCCTGCAGTCGGCGCATTTTCGAAATCAAAATGTCAGCGATCTGCAGCAGGAGTTCGAGATGCTTGAGAAGGACGCGGCCAGGTGCGGCACGATCGCCAAGTGGCTGGCTTACGCCGACAAAATCCGCTCGACGGTGCGTAATGACAACGCTTCCAAAGAGAAGAAGGGTGTCCACGTCTCGACTATCCACCGCGCCAAGGGGCAGGAGTGGAAGGCTGTCTTCCTCGCCGGCATAAATGCGGATACCATTCCCGGCAAAAATGTGGACGAAAGCGAGCTTGTCGAGGAGGAGCGCCGCATCCTTTACGTCGGCATGACCCGTGCCAGGGATCGCCTCTACATTTCCTGGAGTGGCAAGGAGTGTCCGTTTATTTCAGAGACCAAGGTGACCCTCAAGCGCCTCTACGCACCTAAAATCGAAAAAAAGTCACGCGGCACTCTCGTGAAACACGTGCGCTTTGGCGAGGGCATGGTTCGCAGCTATACCGACAAGGCCATCATCGTCTATTTCGCCAGGGGAGGCGCGAAGAAGCTCGCCTTCCCCGAGGTTTTTCAGGATGAACTTATGGAGTATATGGAAGAGGAAGACGGGGAACCCCAGCGGGAGGCCGAAGAAGGATTCCCCTTTTCCTGAAAAATCGACTGGGTTCAGTAGAGCACAAAAAAGAATCATGGCCAACTACCTGCTCGAAGTAAAGTGGCAACTGCAAGGAAACGGTACCAAATCGCTGGCGGCTGTGCTATAATAGCGGTGTTTTTATCCACAGGAAAATGAAAATTGTGAGAATATTCTAAAGTGTCTGGTGACAGGCACCGTCAGGAGGCGTTTGGAAAATGGAACTTCACGAGGGAAGACCGGACAGCATGGAGGGCAGAACGGCCCCGGAGATCAGGACGTATGATTTTCTGGATGAGCATGGGATTCATTACTGGCAGACGGACCACGACAAGGCGGCCAACACCATGGAGGACTGTGAGGATGTGGATGCGATTCTCGAGGCGACGATCTGTAAGAATCTCTTCTTGTGCAACCGACAGAAGACAAAATTCTACATGCTCATGATGCCGGGCGACAAGGTCTTCAAGACCAAGGAGATCTCCCACCAGATCAATTCGCCCCGTCTCAGCTTCGCGCCGGAGGAGAAGATGACGGAGTTCCTGGACATCCATCCGGGCGCGGTCAGCGTCATGGGACTCATGAACGACCACGACAACAACGTTCAGCTGCTCATCGATGAGGATGTCCTCGCGGGCGAGTACCTGGGCTGCCATCCCTGCGTCAACACGTCGAGCCTCAAGATTAAGATGAGCGACATCATCGACGTCTTTCTGCCGGCCGTGCACCACGCCTTCATCAAAGTGCACCTGACGGGGGAGGACTGAGTGAAACACGGGGACGGCCAGTGGCTCGGTTGGAGAGCAAAACACTGGCTACGTCGCCATGTTTCCATGGTGATGCAGGAATCATTGATCGGAGAATTTGATTTGAGCAAATCGGACACTCACAAAGCATGTAAGATTGTCTATCCCATTCTTGCGATCGCCTGGATGGGACTTATTTTCTTCATGTCCTCGAGAAACGGAGAACAGTCTTCCAGTATGTCCGACACCCTGTGCATGTGGATCGGAAGCATTTTCATAAAAAGCTGGAAAATGTATACTGCCTCGGACAAGGCGGCGTTCGTGGAGAGCATCTCTTTCTGCGTCAGAAAGACCGCCCACATGACGGAGTACGCCATCCTCATGGTCTTTGTCTACCAGTCCTTTCGTGCCCGTGGAAAATGCGGGTGGAAGGCTTTTTTCCTGGCGCTCGCCATCTGCGCTGCCTACGCCGCGAGCGACGAACTGCACCAGATGTTCGTGGGCGAGCGCTCGCCGCAGGTGAGGGACGTCATGATCGACACCTGCGGGGCAGCCATCGGCGGGCTTTTGGTGCGTGGCTTTGGAAAGTATTGCAGGTGAAACAAAAATATCCGCAGGCGATTTTTCCCGAAGTAGTATAGAGACCGAACTTGTGTAAAATAAAAGAGCAGAGAAGAGGCTTTATGCGTCTCTTCCATGCTCCTTTTTATTCATTCGACTGTTTGGGGCTCGCCGAAACCGAAGGCGAAATGGAACTTTGCGTCTTTGATGTAGATCCATTCGCCGGCGGGGTTGTCCCATGCCTTGTACATCTTCTGGACCATGGGATCAAGCTTCTCCCAGAGAGCTTTCTTCTTCTCGGTGTCTCGAAAGATATTCAGAAGGCGTCATGGAAAATTCCCTGCGGAAGCAACGGTTGAAATAGCTGGCCTCAGAGAAGCCACAGGAATAGGCTATTTCAGCCATGGTTCTTCCATCAGATTTTCTGATTTCTTCTGCGGATTTTTCAAGCCGGTATCCAATCAGATAGCGGACCGGTGTTGTCCCAAGCACGGATCTGAAAAGGCGCAGACAGGTACTCACACTGACGCCGGCGCTGTCGGCAATAGCATCAATCGTGATATCTTCAGAGTAATTCCGCTCAATAAAAAGCAAAGCTTTCTTGATGCGAATTTCATCCTGATGGTAGCGATCGGTATAATGCAGGCCATCCTCGATTTGAGCTGCATTGGCTGCAATCAGCGAAAACGACTGACTCAGATGATATCTCACTTGGATGGGGAAATCCTGTCTGTCGTATGCACCGTACTCCCAGGCCTCTTCGATATGACAGAGCAGTTCTTTCTGCCAGGGGACAGATGGAGACAGGTGGATGTAAGGCAGACGGGGATTTTCAAGGACAGGCGCAACATACGATTTCCAGACCAGGTCTTTTCCTTGAGAAATCAGTCTGGGACTGAAGACAAGACAATGCTGACGCCCTGTGTTCGACTGCAGTGCTGCGGCGTGCAGAACTCCATGGTTTGTGAAATACCCCTCACCGGCAGTCAGAAGAAAACTGTCTCCGGCAATTCTCATGCGGACAGTTCCATTTTTGATCACAACCAGTTCAAACTCTTCATGCCAGTGGGGCGGGACAGCGACCTTGGTGAGGTCATCGTCAAAGAAAGCAACAGGGAAATCCGGCGTCCCATAGGTGAGCATTTCCCTGCCGTTCTCATCCACCCGGTCAACTGAATATGTAAGTCCCATGTGTGTCCTCCATCAATGACGATATAATCCTATCTTTCCATGCAGTACAGACGATTTATTCCTATACAGGGAAAATTATAGAAGATATAATTTTATTCGTCAAATACAGTAAAGATTTTTGGGAGGTAAATGACAGATGGGTTCCTTGCTGCTTGCAGTGATTTATCTGATTTTCATAAGTCTGGGGCTTCCAGATTCCCTTCTGGGCTCCGGCTGGCCGACAATGCAGGTCGATTTCGGTGTCCCTTCGTCCTATGCCGGATATGTGTCCATGACGATATCCTGCATGACCGTGATTTCAGCACTCATGAGTCCTCGCCTTATCCGCAGATTTCACACAAAGTGGATCGTGATCGTGTCCATCGCCCTCACGGTGCTGGGGCTTCTCGGCTTTTCATTTTCCGGTTCGTACGGGATGCTGTTTCTTTTTGCCGTTCCCTATGGTCTTGGAGCGGGTTCCATTGACGCAGCCGTCAATCATTATGTGGCAAATCATTATCCTTCTTCGGTCATGAATTTCCTGCACTGCTTCTATGGAGTCGGAGCGGTGATCAGCCCCACGATCATGTCGCTGGCGCTGAAAAAGGCACGCTGGAACTACGGCTACCGATGGACCGCCTATATCCAGATCGGCATCATGCTGGTATGTATCCTGTCTCTTCCCCTCTGGAAACAAAACGAAGCGCAGGAAGAGGAGGAAACAGCGAAGGACAGTGCGGGGATTGCGGAGACGCTCAAAGTTCCGGGCGTCATCCTGACGCTGATTGCGTTCTTCTCTTACTGTTCAGGTGAGGCAACCTGCTTTCTTTGGACGCCGAGTTATTTTGCCGGCACAAAAACAGGCCTCAGTGCGGAAAGGATCGCTTCATTCGGATCTCTCATTTTCGGAGGCCTCATGCTTGGCAGACTGATCTCGGGATTTGTCTCAAACAAACTGGGAGACAGGCGGTTAATCCGAATCGGCATCACAGTGGAGCTGCTTGGTATAATCATGGTTCTCCTCCCGGTGGAGGGATATATCCTTGCCGCTGTCGGCTTCGTCGTCATTGGCACGGGCATGGGTCCTGTCTATCCCGCGATTCAGCACATGGCGCCGGCCAATTTTGGCAAGCGCTACAGTGCGGCGGTCATCGGACTTCAGATGGCGTCGGCCTATGTCGGCAGCACCCTCATGCCCATGGTGTTCGCCCATCTGCAGCAGGCGATCGGAATTGGAATTATGCCTGTCTATCTGCTGATTTTCGCCATCATGAATATCGCATTTTTGGAAATGACGTATCGTGTCGTCGCTAAGAACAATAAGGAGGATTTATAAAATGAAAATTGAACATGTTGCAGTGTATGTCAGTGAGCTTGAAAATGCGAAAGAGTTTTTTGTCAGGTATCTTGGGGGAAAGTCCAATGATGGGTATCACAACCTAAAAACCGGGTTCCGTTCATACTTTATCAGTTTTGATGACGGAGCCCGGCTGGAGGTCATGAACAAGCCGGATATGGAGGATTTGGATAAGCCTCTGAATCGAACCGGCTACGCGCACATCGCCTTCTCTGTGGGAAGCAAAGACAGAGTCGACGCACTGACAGAGGAGCTGAAGAACGCCGGATATTCCGTCGTGAGCGGTCCGCGCACAACTGGTGACGGGTACTATGAGTCCTGCATTGTCGCACTCGAAGGAAACCAGATCGAGATCACAGTGTAATCATCGCCATGACCGACGACAGAGATTAAGATTGGATGACAAATCATCCCTTCTATGAAAAACAAAAACCAAAGGAAAACCAGTGACTGAATACAGGACGTTAATCTACACAGCAAAAAAATCAGATGCAGGCCTCATGGCCAGGGATGTCATCCACCGGGAGTTTCATCTGGTGGCGCATGACATCGCCAGCGCCAAGTATGAGATCGAGGACGGGATCACGATCGACGGAGAATCCGTCATGATCAACCATACTCTTAAAGAGGGAAATGTCCTGGCAGTGAAACTTATGGACAGACCGTCTGGAAAGACGGTTCCGGCCCCGGGCTCGCTTACTATCGTTTTCGAAAATGAGGATCTTGTCGTCATTGACAAGCCGGCAGGCGTCGTTGTGCACCCGTCGCATGGGCATTTTGCGGATTCGATTGGGAACTTCCTTGCCTGGCACTATCAGGAGGAGGGAGAGATCCATGAAGTGCGGACCATGGGGAGGCTCGATAAGGACACGTCGGGACTCATTCTGTTTGGAAAGAGCCGGACCGTGTGCGCCCACATGCTGAAGCAGGCGGAGGAAGGCCTTCGGACCAAAGAATACCTGGCGCTTGCGAGCGGAACATTTGAGAGTGTAAACGGGGACGTTGACGCTCCGATCAGCCGCGAGTATGAGGAGAAGATGAAGCGAGTTGTGCGGGAAGATGGCGACCGGGCGCTGACCCATTATCGGGTGCTGCGCCAATACGATGGCTATGCGCTTCTGAGCGTGACCATTGAGACGGGACGCACGCATCAGATTCGCGTCCACATGGCGCATATCGGACACCCGCTTCTCGGAGATCCTATTTATGGGACATGTGTCAGTGAGGATCAGGATCCTGAAGGACCCAAAAGGGCGCTTCTGCACGCCTATAAGGTCAGTTTTCTGCTTCCATTTAAGGGGGATCGGGTAACGTTTGTGTCCCCGCTCCCGGAAGACATGCGGAGGCTTTGTCCTGGATTTGAATACAGTGAAGGTGATGTTGAAACATGAGTTTATACGCGATCGGTGATCTCCATCTGAGTTTTCAGGTACCGGATAAGAAAATGGATACCTTCGGCAGAGTCTGGGTGGACCACGAAAAGAAAGTAAAGAAAAACTGTGAGAAACTGATCAGAGAAAATGACACCCTTGTCCTGGCTGGTGATCACAGCTGGGGCCGCAAGCTGCCTGAGTGTGAGGAGGATCTGAAGTTTATCGAGGATCTGCCGGGGAGGAAAGTTCTGGTTCGCGGCAACCACGATATGTTTTGGGATGCTAAGAAGACAGCCAAACTCAACGAAATGTATCAGAGTCGGCTGATTTTCCTGCAGGGCAACTATGTACCCTATAAAGACTATGCCCTGGTGGGTACGAAAGGATACACCTTTGAAGGGCCTTTCTATCTTGATCGCAGAGGGAGGATCCGCGGCTGGGATGAAAAAGAAGCAGAGCATGCTGAAAAACTGGTCGAGAGGGAATATGAGCGGCTGGTCACCTCGTTTGAAGCTGCAAAGGCGGACGGATATACAAAGTACATCATGTTTCTTCACTATCCGCCAACCAATATCCTTCAGAAAGAGAGCTGCTTCACGAAGATTGCAGAGAAGTATGGAGTGGAGCACGTGATCTATGCGCATTGCCATGGGGAAGAAAGATTCCATGACAGCATCCGGGGAGAATTCCACGGAATTCAGTATCATCTGGTGTCAGGAGATTTTCTTAAGTGGAATCCGGAGAGGATTCTGTGAAATTATCACTGTGATAAAAAAGAATGGCAGCATTTTCATTTTCAAAAATGCTGCCATTCTTTTTTTAATTGATACCTCGTCTCTTTAGTTCCTCATCGACCATTTTATACATGGGCGGATTGACGTGATATTGTTCTCCAAGCCTCACGACCTGGTGGACGAGGCCGTCGATTTCTGAGCGGTGCCCAGAGGCAACGTCTCTCTGCATGGAGGTGTCTGCATCCGGAGAAAGACCTGAGAGAATGCGGAGATTGACTTCCACATAGTCTTTTTCGAATGGGAATCCCATGGCAGAAGCAAGTGCCTGGATCTCCTGAATCATGGATCTGAAGAGGTCGCGCTCCTTGCCTTCCCGTTGAAAGTCACCGGCGGTAGCGTGATAATAGAGACCGGCAGCTCCGATAGGAGAAACGTAGGAGAATTTCTCCAGGCAGTCTCGCTCGATGTTCTGCGAGAGGATCCCCTGAATGCCATCGACCGTTATATCCTTTTCGATCTCGGGAAGGATCGAGCGGACTTCCTGATCTTTTCTGGGTCCGAAGACGACTCTCAGAATCGGACCATGCTGCACGAGAACTCCCGGGGCGATGCGGCTGGCGGAGACATAGATACAGCCATCGAGGACATAATATCCTGGCAGTTTTCTTTGGAGGGCTCCGCCTGTTCCATAGATGTTCAGGATAGGGATGATCACCGTTTCAGGTCCGGCATGTTTTTTGAGAAAGGGAAGGACGCTCTCGATCGAGTAGCCCTTGACGCAGATAAAGATGACATCGGGAGTTCCTTCATAATTTTCCTCGGAGACCGCTTGTATGGGGAGAGTCTCTTTTGTGGTATTCCACAGATGACGGATCTCGAGACCATCTTCCTTTAAGGCACGGAGATTGTCCCCTCTTGCTATCATTGTGACGTCTTTACCTGCTTTTGTAAGATAGAAGCCGATGGCACAGCCCGTGCCGCCGGCGCCGAAGATCACATATTCCATTTTCTAAACTTCCTTATCGTTCATTTTTTGTAACTGTTCAGGACCGCCGACGAATGAGTGATTGAAAAGCACTTCCGGAGTGGATCTTTGAGGGGCGCTGAAGGCTCACTGGACGTTCAGCGCCCCCTCAAAGGTCCACTCCGGAAATGCTTTCCAAAGGGCTCCCATTGGCTGACGAGTGAACAGTAACTAAGATTCAGTATAGCACAAATGCAAGGCAAGGCAATTCTTGAGACATCTTCCTGTGGATGGTATACTTAGATGGTGATAAGGCAGGAGGATAGAAGGATGGACGAAAGACAGATTGTTGGTCCACATCTCATAGACAGTCCGTTTTTAGGGCCGATTCCACCGGAGCGTCTTTCGGGTGG
Source organism: uncultured Lachnospiraceae bacterium (assembly GCA_900313955.1). Taxonomy (GTDB): domain Bacteria; phylum Bacillota; class Clostridia; order Lachnospirales; family Lachnospiraceae; genus Chordicoccus. The sequence goes on from OMTP01000195.1 coordinate 19,206, forward strand.
GGTGAAGACACTTATTATGATCGATCACGATGATCAGCATGTATGTAATGCCTCTGCCTGTGGTGATAACTGTGCGAAATGGCTGCTTAAGATAGGAGCTGCAAAGGACCGTTTGGGCAGGCTCGAACAGTTACGGAAAGGAAATCTTTTATGCAGGAAGAAGAAAAAAAGCATAAGAAAAAAGATGACAACAGCACGGCTTCTATCATAAAGAAAAATGTCTTCACTTACTTCAACATGATCTTCGCGATCCTCTCGGTCATGCTTATCCTGGTGAAGTCCTGGAACAGCCTGACCTTTCTGCCGGTCGTGATCGCCAACACCCTCATCGGCATCTTTCAGCAGCTGTACGCAAAGAAGGTCCTCGACAACCTGAACCTCATGGCTGAGGTAAAACAGAAAATCATCCGCAGCGGCGAGGAGATGGAAGTCCCTGCAGAGGAGCTCATGCGCGGCGACATCCTCATTCTCGAGGGCGGCCAGCAGATCCCGGCTGATGCGACCGTCGTGGACGGAACCATCACTGTCAACGAATCCCTTCTCACCGGCGAGTCAGACGAGCTGGACAAAAATCCGGGGATGAGCCTCATGTCGGGTTCCGTCATTATTTCAGGAAAATGCCGCGCGCGGGCGGATCAGGTCGGCGACGACGCCTATATCGCAAAACTGACCGCAAGGGCAAAGCAAATGCAGGACAAGCAGTCGGAGATGGTCCGCGCCATCGACAGGATTGTCCTCGTTGCGGGCATCGCCATCATCCCGGTTGGCGCCATTCTCCTCTACCAGGCAGTCGGCGTCAACGGCCTTACCTGGGAGCAGGGCATCGTCTCCATGGTCGGCGCTGTCATCGGCATGATCCCCGAGGGCCTCTATCTTCTCGTGACCATCGCCCTCGCCATGGCAGCGGCCCGTCTGGCCATGAACAAGGTCCTGCTCCACGACATGCGCAGCACCGAGGCCCTGGCCCGCGTCGATGTTCTCTGTGTCGACAAGACCGGAACCATCACGAGCAACGAGATGAACGTCGAGGAAGTCTTCTACCCGGACGACATGACACCGGAGGATCAGGAGGAGAGCCGCGCCCTTCTCGCCTCCTACACGTCGACGACGACCGACAACAACATCACGGCGATTGCGCTCAGAAATCATTTTCCTGAGGCCGCAAAGTTTGAGAATGCTTCTGTGACGGGCTTCTCCTCCAAGACAAAGTACTCCGAAATTTCTGTGGGAGAGCGCATTTTCAGACTCGGAGCGCCGGAATTCGTTCTCTCTGAAAATGCCTTTGAAAATGTCCGCCCTCTCATCGAGGAGCGGACCGGAGCGGGCAAGCGTGTCCTTGTCTTCGCCAGGAAAATGGAGGAGGAATTTGCGCCTCTTGCCTTCGTGAGCCTTGAAAATGACCTTCGACCCAATGTCGAGGAGACTTTCCGCTATCTTGCTGAGCAGGAGGTCCGGGTCATGGTCATCTCGGGCGACAACCCAAGGACCGTCTCGGAGATCGCGGGCAAGGCGGGCATCCCGGGTGCGGAGAACTATGTGGATGCAGAGACCCTGACAAGTGAAGAGGACATCAAAAATGCGGTCGGCGAGTACACGGTCTTCGGCCGCGTGAAGCCTGACCAGAAGAAGGAGATTGTCACGGCTCTGAAGAGCCAGGGATCCAAGGTCGCCATGACCGGCGACGGCGTCAATGACATTCTTGCCATGAAGGAGGCGGACTGCTCCATCGCCATGGGCGCAGGATCCGAGGCGGCCATGCAGGTGGCTCAGGTCGTCCTGCTCGACTCGGATTTCTCCCATATGAAGCAGATTATCGGGGAGGGGCGTCAGATCATCAACAACATCACCCGGTCGGCCAGCCTCTTCTTATACAAGAACATCTTCTCGCTGCTCCTGGCTATTTTCTCGATCGTGAACTTCCTCACGTATCCTCTGAAGCCCTCGCAGATCTCGCTTGTGTCCATGTTCAACATCGGCGTTCCTGCATTTTTACTGGCGCTTGAGACAAATGAGAAGAAGCAGAAGGGCAAGTTCATTTCCGTCGTCTTCCTCAACTCGATCCCGGCGGCTTTGACCAGCTTCTTCTCGATCGCAGCGCTCGTTCTCTTCGCCCAGATGTTCCACATCGACCACACGGACGTCGGCGTCGCCAGCTGCTTCCTCCTCTCCATCGTCGGATTCATGATTCTCTGGAAGCTCTGCGAGCCGCTCAACTGGTACCGGGCAGCCGTCTTCTTCGGATGCGCCCTGGGCTTTATCCTGGGGGCGACCCGCTTCTCGGACCTCTTCTCGATCCAGTACATCACCGAAGAGTGTCTGGCCCTGGCGGCCGTCTTCGCCATCGCCCAGGAGTCCGTCCTCCGCAACCTGACCCGTCTCATCACCTGGATCGCCAGGAAACATGCGGATGAGAGAAAGAAGCATAAAGAAAGGCAGATGGAGAGGGCAAAGAAAAAAGAAGAAAAAGCCCTGGCCAAGGCCGAGAAAATCGAAGCGAAAGCGCAGGCCAAAGCCGAAAAACTCCGACGGAAGGCGGAGAAGTAACAGTTAGCCGAGGGCGCGGGGACGTAGCTCACGGGGCTGTCGCACGAATAAGTGCGGCAGCCTTTAAGCTAAAATGAGTTACAGTTCACGGGTCAGCCAGGGTGTCCTTCGGAAAGCGCTTCCTCCGCGGC